>CAZYZA010000030.1:0-34628 GCA_964651415.1 uncultured Desulfovibrionaceae bacterium | reverse complement strand
CTCCCCGGCCTTGCCGGCCATGTCCAGATCGTCAACGATGCCTTCGAGCGAGGCCTTGTCCTTGAACATGAGCACCGGTCGTCGTCCTTCCAGGGCATTGCCCGGATGGGTGTAGGACACGAGCAGGGCCTGACGCCATTCCAGCACGTCCCGGGCCTGCATCCAGCCCTCGGGCTCGTTGCGGGACCGGCCGACCTGATACCAGCCCTTGGCATCGGCCGGATCGGTCAGATCAAGATCCTGGCGGTCGAAGACATAAAGGGGACGAAAGGCCGGTACGTTGGCCATGGCCACGGCGTCGTCCCTGGCTTCGGCGGCCTGGTACATGTTGGAAAACGGCCGGGGCAGAACGCGAAGCGGCAGTTGGGTCCCGGATTCCAGACAGGGCGCCCCGGGCTGGCAGACCACACCGTCATCGACAAAGGCGGCAGCCGTGGCCGCGCCGGGAGCTTCATGTCCGACAGTGCCTTCCAGGGCGGACAGACCGTCGGACGGAGTGTGTCCATGGGTTCCTTCCAGTTCCGACAAATTGGCATGAACAAGGCCGCAAAACGCGACCAGACACAGAATCACGCTGGCCACGATACCCTTCCGAGCTGAAGCAAGACTCCGAAACATGTCGCCTCCTGACAATTGCGGTTAAGATGATTTTTCTTCAGATGAGTACAATATCATTAATATATTGCAGCGCTCAATGCAAACGATAAGAGCCGTGAAACTTCAAGACGGCGCTTATTCATGGCCAATGTCCGGAAATTTCGCCGGAATCGGGGGCGCGGAGGGATGATTTGATTTCGTGGCGTGAGGAATAAAACGTCGTGGCGACCACAGTATCGGATCAAAGACGTCTGCTTTGTTACGATACTGCGGCCGCCACGCTGCGGAAAGGTTTACTGCAGGCTTTCAGCCAGATTTTTCAGTTCTTCGGCCAGACGGGAAAGTTCGACAATGGCCTCGGCAGCCTGTTCCATGCCCATGGCGGTGGTGGTCGATATTTCATTAACCATGGACAGAGACTGGTTCATTTCCTCGCTTGAGGTCGACTGTTCTTCCGAAGCCGTGGCAATGGCCGAAATCTGCGAGGAGGTATCGCGCACCAATGGTACGATGCGAGCCAGGGCCTCGCCGGATTTTCTGGCCAGATCCGTGGCGCCCAGAACCAGCTCGGCCGCCTGATCCATGCCTTCAATATTTTGTCGCGTGCCGGCCTGAATGCCGTTGATGGCCACACCCACTTCCTTGGTGGCTTGCATGGTTTTTTCGGCCAGCTTGCGGACCTCGTCGGCAACCACCGCAAATCCGCGCCCGGCATCGCCGGCCCGGGCCGCCTCGATAGCTGCGTTCAGGGCCAGCAGGTTGGTTTGGTCCGCAATGTCCGTGATGACATTCATGATCCGGCCAATGGCCTCGGCCTGACGACCGAGTTCGGCCATATTCTGGGCCAGTTCACCTGTGCGGGCATGAACCTGGGTCACGGACCGGACCACGTCGTCAACAATGCCCGCGCCCTCCTGCGCCTGTTCAAAGCTGGCGTCGGCTGCCTTGGCTGCGTCCGACGCACTGCGGGCCACGTCCAGCACCGCGCCGTTCATCTGCTCCATGGCCTGCGAGATTTCGTCGATACGCCGACTCTGTTCCACAGTCCCCTGCCGAGTCTGGTCGACCTGGGCCGAGAGCTGGTGCGACGCCGTGGTCAGAGACCGGACGAGGTCGTGCATATGCCCATTGACCTCCCGCACGCGCCCCATGGTTGCCTGCAACTCCTGCTCATGCTCGACCAGCTCGGTCACGTCACGGGCGACCTCGAAATAGCCGATGATTTTATTTTCGGCGTCACGCAACACATCGCCGAAAGGCTGGACATGCCTCTTCTGGCCCTGGACCTGAACTTCGATGACGGCGGCGGTGAAGCCCGCTTTGGTTTCCATGGCCTTGCGGATGGGACAGCCCGCTGTTCCGCAGACCGAGGTGTTCATGATTTCGTGGCAGGTCTTGGCCTGGATGGCCTCTTCGTCACAACCGGCAATGCGCTGCATGGACGCGTTGGAAGCCAGGATACGGAAATTGTCGTCCACGGCGAAGATGGGATCGGGAACACTGTTGACGATGTTCTTGTACACGGCCACATCGGACAAGGTCGCACGAATCTTGTCCATGAGCTTGTTGAACCAGGAACACAGTTCGCCGATTTCATCCTTGCTGGCCACAACCAGGCGCGAACTCAGATCCGCCCGATCTTCGGTGATATCCTCAATGCGACCGACCACCCCGGCAATGGGACGGGTCACCAGACGGACCAGCAAGTACGAAGTGACCAACCCGGTGATGACGAGCACAAAGGCCATCAGGCCGACAAAATACCAGCCCACCTCGGTCACGGCCGCGTTCCAGGACGAGGCGTCAAAGGCATAGACCAGCACCCCGGCCTGAATCCCGGCATAATCTTTGAGAGGAAAGGCAGCCACGGCCGTTGAACCGTAACGTTCGTAAACAGGAGATGTCTGGCCCCGAGCCAGAAAATCCGCCGTGACCAGCCTTTCCACATGGCCGCTCTCGGATGGAGTGACCAGCACAAATCGATTGTCAAGCACGGGATTTTTTTCCGGATCCTGCAGGGCCGTGGCCACGGGAAGGAATTCGGCGTTCATGTACACTACCATGCTCTGTCCCTGTCCCGAGGCAGCCCCTGCAATCACCGATTCGAATGATTCCAGGGTTTCGACCGAACCCAACTGTCGGCCGTCTTCATCCTGAACCGCGGCAATGCCGCGTATGGCGAATCCGCCGCTGCCCACCTCCACTCCGCGCAGGGCCTGACCGTTTTTGTTGACCTCCATGACGGTCTGCCGAAACCCGGAGATGTCGTCGGATATATCCACCCAGACTCCATCGCGCCGAGTCTGCTTTTCCCGCCACAACCGCACCAGGCTGCGCCCGTTGGGCAGATGAAAATGCAGTTGCATGGCCTGTCCGGCGACGGATTTGAATCCGGCCAAATCGTTTTTGAGCACGTAGCGCAGTTCATCCCGGGCCTGCTGGGCCAGAAGGTCGGCCTCATCGTCCATGTTGCCCATGTGGGCCAGCTCAAAAGCCTGAACAACATCGGTGCGCAGGGAGAACAGGGCGGCCTTTTCAAGGCCTTGGGCGGCCAGGGTGTCAACGGCCGTGCCCACTTCCCGGGCCTTTTCCTCGGCAATGGACTGCAACACCTGAGCCTGGAAATCCGCCAGTTGGCCACGGATAAAGACCGCCCCGGCCGAGCCGAGAACAACAACCGTGATCACAATGGGAAGCAGAAATTTGGCTTTCAGATTCATGGGCCCTCCAATATTTATGTATTGGATTCGCATCACATAAAACACCCCTCCATGACAAGACGGTGACAAAAATCACAAAGCCCGATTCTCCTTTTTTCTTGCCCTGCCTGCGGCTTCTTTCTATTGGTTCGCCCATGTCGCCAACCAGCACCATCCGTCTGAACAAATTTCTGGCCGAAGCAGGCCTGGCTTCACGGCGCGGCGCGGACGCCCTGATTTTTGCCGGGCGAGTCACCCTCAATGGCCAGACGGTCACGGAAGCGGGAACCCAGGTCAGGCCGGACCAGGACCACGTCCTGGTCGACGGTCGTCCCGTTGCCGTCGTGGCCAGAGCCGCAACCTACATTGTCCTGCACAAACCCGTGCATACGGTCTGCACCGTGACCGATCCCCAGGGTCGACAAACCGTACTGGATCTGTTGCCAAAGGATTTGCGTCAACGCCGCGTTGTTCCTGTCGGCCGCCTGGATTATATGTCCGAAGGCCTGCTGCTGCTGACCGACGACGGAGAGGTCACCCTGCGCCTGACCCATCCGAGCTTTGAACATCCCAAGCAATACGAGGTCCTGGTGCGGGGAACCGTGCCCGAGGCGGCGCTCCAGGCCATGCGCCAGGGGCTGCGTCTGGCCGAAGGCGAGCAGCTGGCCCCGGTCAAGGCCCGAACTCAGTCGCTGCCGGACGACAAAACCAAACTCCACCTGACCTTGACCCAGGGCATCAACCGTCAGATCCGACGCATGTGCCGGGATCTTGGCCTGACCATCCTGCGGCTGCGACGGGTGGCCGTCGGACCGATTCAACTGGGAGATCTGGCTCCGGGCCGATGGCGCCACCTGACCCCGGACGAAGTACGCACCCTTAAGACAAGTCTTGGCCTGACGGAGAATTCATGACGATCATCACCCGACATTCAGTATTGGGATTTATATCCGGCGTCGTTTTCATCCTGCTGTTGGAAGTGGTTGCCGCCCTGGTGCTGATGAGCAACTTCGGCCTCGGGAGCCGGGACGATTCCGCCCTGCCCGAAGCTCCGGCTCTCCCCGGCGACATGCATCTCGGCAACCTCGACGGGCGGTTCAGGGACTTGGACGGGCAGGAAATGTCTTTCGCCGACCTGCAGGACAAGGTCGTGATCCTGAATCTCTGGGCCACATGGTGCCCGCCCTGCCGGGCCGAAATGCCGTCCCTGGAAAACCTGTGGCGGATGTTCCGGGACGAGGAAAAGGTAGCGGTGATTTGCGTCAGCGAGGAGCGGGCCGAAGATGTCCGTGCGCATCCGTTCACGGCATCGGTCAACATGCCCCTCTACGTCTTTGCCACGGATGCGCCCACCGAGTTGAACACACGGGCTCTGCCCACGACCTACATTTTTGACCGCCGGGGGCAATTGGTCTTTTCCCACACCGGCATGGCCCAGTGGGACGCGCCCCATGTGGTCATGTTTGTGCGCGATCAGCTCAAAGGGGAAGACTGACGGGAATAGGCCAGCACCTGGCGAAAGGATTCGCGGTTGGAGTCCCAGTGCAGGTGCCGGTCCACGGCATCGGCGTCAAACCAGTAGTAGGCGATGTGCTCGGCAGATATGACCACATCCTCCGCATAGACCCGGGCCAGATAAACGGGTTTTCGCAGCTCAATGCGTGCCTCGGGGATGCAGAATGAAAATTCGGGAATGACAACTTCCAGCTGCTCGGGCGCCAGGACCACGCCCGTTTCCTCACGCACCTCGCGCAGACACGCCTCGGTGCAGGGTTCGTCGCCCCCACGCCCTCCGGTTACCGGCTGCCAATATTCATCGTGACGATGGGTCACGGGGCAACGCAGAAGGAGGAACCGGTCTGTCAGCGGGTTGTAAAGCCAGCATTCGATACTGTATTTGATCATGGAGCACTTTTTTGCACTACCACCCTTGTCCGTCAAGCAAAACGAGCACTCTACAGACAGGATGGCCATGAGCGGATCCATCATCGACACCTACGGCCACAACTACTGCGTCATCGACGTCCACAATCTCTTTGTCGGCACCACCCTTCGCGACGAGCTGCTGCTCCTGGCCGACCGCGAAGACTGCCTGGCAATGGTGACGGGCGCCTGCTCCGGATACGGAATGAAACTCGACCCGGACCGCATGCTGTCCTCCTATTCGGGAGGAGAGCAAACCATCATCTGCTGTGAAATGCTCCTGGCCCTGCTGCCGAAATCCCGGACAGACGTCCTTTTTGTGCACGTGCTGGAAACCCTGTCCGCCGCAAACAGAAGATTGCTCCTGGAGCGCTTTGCCGCTGCCCTGCCCCAAACCGCCCTGTTCACCCTGACCGCCGATGGACCACAGGCCGTTGCCCATGCTTGAACTCACCGCCGGCGTCCATCCGGCCCCCAAGGCCGGCCTGCAGTATGAACTGGCCTCCACCTTGCGTCTGCCCCGCAACTCCTGTCTGTTCCTGCTCGGGGACAACGGGGTCGGCAAGACCACATTTCTGGAAGAAATTTTCATCCCGGTAATCCGCCTGAACCACAGAGTCCTTTATCTGGCTCAGGACATGGATCTGCAGCAGAACACCATCCGGGCGACCCTGGCCCTGCTGGACCGGCCCGTTCCCGCCACTCTCACGGACATGGTCCGGGACTGGATTCTGGCCAGTCCGACCCGCGAGGTCATTGTTCTGGACGAGTTCGACAAATACTGGCAGCCCGGCCTGTCCACAGACCTGGACCTGACGGCGTTCGGCTGGGCCGTCAGCGTGTCACACCTGGGTCTGACCACCCCATACAGAGGGTTCGCCCACGGCTATGGCCTGGCCTTTGCCCGCAAGGCGTCAAACCGCGTGACCCTGACTTTGGACCACCTATGGTGACCGCAAAAGTCAGCGCACTTCTCGGCCTCATCCTGCTGTACTTCGGTCTGATGGTCTTTGGCCCGTGGTACGGCCACCTCAACCTGCAACTGGGCCTTGGCGCAGGCCTTGTGGCACTCAACCTCAAACGCCACGGCATCAGATCCACATGGCAATCGCTGTGGATGATCATGCCGTTTGTCCTGACCCTCATCCTGTTCGGGGCCATATTTCAATGGCTGCACCTGCTGGGTCGCACCGACTGGATGGCCGACTCCCTGCTCAAAGGCGTGGTCTTCCCCAACTCCTTCCTGGTGGTCAAACTCTGCCTGGAAAGCATCACATTCCGCGACCTGACCCGTCTGCCGCTGGGAGAGGGGCCGCGACGGCTGACCATTGTCTTGAAGGCCGTCATGGAAAAATGTACGCCCCTGCTCCACCGCTACCGGTTCTTCATGGATCTGACGCCTCACTTCGAGGGCAGACGCTGGAAGCGGTTTACGCGGCTGTGCGCCATTGTCGTGGCCCTGTACATCAGTATATACCAGCAAACCGAAAAAACCCGTGATCTCTATGATCACCGCCGCAGGCACATAAGGGGAAAAGAATGAAAAACATCCGCATCGCAGCCTTGTCCATTGTCGCCCTGACCTGCCTGGTCACCCTGTTCATCCGCATTCCGCTGCCCAGCCGTGGATATTTCAATGTCGGCGACGTGGCCGTGGTTTTCGGCGGCCTGCTGCTGGGCTTCATGCACCCGCGCCAGGGCGTGCTGTGGGCCCTGGCGGCCTGCGGCATCGGTTCCGCTCTGGCCGACATTCTGGGGGGATTTGCCGTTTTCGCGCCCTTGACCTTTGCCGCCAAAGGGGCTGAAGGGGCCCTGGCCGCCGTGGCCGCATCGCGGACCGGCGCACAGCGGTTCATCGTGCTCGGCCTGGGCGGACTGGCCATGGTCGCAGCCTACTTTCTCGGCGAAACCCTGATGCCGAGCATCGGCCTGCAGGGAGCTGTGGCCGAGATTCCAGCCAACGTCGTACAAGCCGTGGGTGGAGCCATCGGCGGTTATTTTGCCGCCATGGCGCTGAAGAAAACAGGAATGGTCTGATTCCGGTACACACCAACGCAGTCATGCCGCCAACCGTTTCCGACGGCGGGCGGCATGACTGCGTTGTGCATCGGATCGGAAAAAATTCAGACGACGCGATCCTCAATCCCGGACCCGGACAGCAATCTCCCCAGCACCATGACCGCACCGAAAATGATCAGATAGGCCACAACGGCCATGCCGTGGGAAAAGCAGGCCGCGTAAATCATGAACAGACTGCCGAGCAGAGCCAGAGAGGGCATGATGAATCGATTGAAGACCGACAGTTCCTTCTCCTTTTTCATCAGCGCCACAAAGATGGGAATGTACATCGCATAGATGGTGACAATGGGCAGTTCGGATGAATCAAAGCAGAAAAAACCGAACCACGGGTCCGTCAGGTTCGCTCCATAAAAGAAAACAAGCCATACCGCCGCCAGCAGCACTCCCAAAATGGCCGAGTTGGTCGGCATGTCCGAAACCGGGTCAATCTGTTTGAACATTTTCACGCCCGGCCCCCGGCCGCGAGCCGCAATGGAATAGATGCCCCGAGTGCAGCCGAGCATCAATCCGTTGAGCGTTCCGAGGCAGGAAATGATGACAAAGACAAACAGCAGCGTGCCTCCCACGTTGGTAAAAATCGTGGCAAATGCCAACCGCGCGCCTTCCTGCCCTCCGGCCATCAGCGTTTCGTTGGTAACGGCGCCGGCCAGGCCGACATAGTACAAAATATAGACCACCATGACCGTAAACGTCCCGACCATAAGGGCAATGGGCAGATTCCTCTTGGAGTCTTTCAGTTCGGCGTTGATGCTGGTGGCGATGATCCAGCCCTCATACGCAAAAGACGTAGCCACTACGGCGGTGAAGAGAGCGGTAAACGGCTCAACCTCGACAACAGTGGTTGCAAAATTCTGCATGATCATTCCGCTGTTCAAGCCGAAGAGAGTACCGACTACCGCCATCAGGATCAGCGGTACCAACTTGATGACCGTGGTTGTGACCTGAAACTTTCCGGCCAAGACCGGCGACAACGCATTCAGGGCGTAACTGCCGACCAGGTACAAGGCGGCAATGGTCATGCATTCCCCGCCGGTGATGCTCCATCCGAACAACACGGCCGTGTATCTGGCTGAAACCCATGCCAGAACCGAGGTCAGAGTGGGATAGTAAATTAGCGCCATGAACCAACCGACATAGTAGCCGTAGGTTTTGCCCATAGCCGCTTCAGCGTAATCAACGATGCCGTTCACACGCTCGTACTTGGTTGCCAGAATGGAAAAGGTATAGGCACAGGAGATCATGATCACTCCGCCCACGACCCAGGCAAAAATGCCCAGAGGCAGATTGCCGCCTGTGGCAATCAGTATTTTCTCAGCTTTGAAAAACACCCCGCTTCCGATCACAATGCCCACAACCATGGCAATAGCTGTAAACAATCCAAATTTCTTCTGCAGTTCCCGCTCCATGTTTCCACCACCTTGGTCGTAATCGATTCTATATTTTCAATAATACAACGTCGATAAATTGAAAATTTCCATGCTCCAACATCAAAGATGCGGCGCAATACAAAACAGCTGACATGAAGTAAATAGAGATGAAGACGAAAGAAAGGCCGCGAAAGGAATCGTTCAGAAGTGCGCTCTGACGGCAGCGCCGCGATGCGCCCGGCCGGGCGCACCAATAAAAACGGGGTCGGCGAAATATCCGCCGACCCCGACAATGCTTCAAAAAAACTCCGCACCGGCTGTCCTGCACAAAGTCGGCAGGTGCCGCAAAACTCATTCCCGGTAACGCTTGCCTTTCAGGGCAGGCAGGAATCCCTATATTTGTCGACGTGTCCCAGCCGTAATGAATTCAGGCACAGAGGGCGCGTCAGTTTTTTACAACCGGGTTCCCCGCGGCCAAAGGTCTTTCCTGCGCCGGGTTGTCAGGATCCTGCCGCACGGTAAACCTGATCCAGGATGGCCTGCCCACCCCGGGACAGGACTGCCCGTGCCACCGACGCACCCAATTCCAGGGCGCTGTCCGCCGCCCCGCTGGCGTCGTGCCGGATGATCCGCTCCCCGCACAGATCCGCCACCAGGCCGGTCATGCTGATGGTCGCACCGTCAAGCGTGGCGTATCCGGCAATGGGCACCTGACAGCCTCCATCCAGCCCGAACAGAAACGCGCGTTCCGCTTCCACGCAGACCCGGGACGGATAATGGTCCAGAAAAGCCAGCATCTCGTCCAGATCGGACCGGTCGGTCCGGTATTCGATGCCCAGCGCGCCCTGCGCCACGGCCGGATAAAAGTCAGGTGGGGCCAATTCCTGCATGCAGGGCGCAGTCAGACCCAGCCGGTTCAGGCCGGCCGTGGCGACAATGATGGCATCAAACTCGCCATTCATGAGCTTTCCGACACGAGTATCAAGATTGCCGCGCAAGGATACGATCTGCAAATCACGCCGCATGGCCATGAGCTGGGTCTGACGACGCAGACTGCTGGTGCCGACTCTGGCGCACGCGGGCAGCGAAGCGACATCCTTGGAGCCGACACTCAGAAAACAGTCCGTGGGGGCTTCGCGTTCCGGGATAATGCCGAGCTTCAATCCCTCCGGCAATTCAGCCGGAACGTCTTTCATGGAGTGAACGGCGATGTCGGCCTCATCGGCCAATAGCGCTTCTTCAATTTCTTTGACGAACAGACCTTTGCCGCCGATCTTGGCCAGCGGGACGTCCAGAATTTTGTCGCCCTTGGTCTTGATGACGTTCAACTCGACGCTCAACCCGGAGTATTGCCTCCGGAGCAAATCGGAAATGTGATGCGCCTGCCACAGGGCCAGCTTACTGCCGCGGGTGGCGATGCGTATGATTTTCATAGCGTTCGTGGAATCCTTATTTGTAAGCCTGGTATTAGCACGTGGAACAATTGCCGCCGGTGCAGCTGCCGCATCCGCTTTTGCCCCGCGTGGTGATGGCGTTGGCGCTGGGAGAGCCCATGACAATAGGCCCGCCCGTCCGAAACACTCCCAGGGACATGAGCTTGGTCGTGTCCGAGCTGCCACAGGTCGGACAGACAGGGGTTTCACCGCCGAGCACGATTTCCTCGAACTCTTTCTGACACGAGTTACAAACATATTCAAAAATAGGCATATTTCCTCCTTATGGCTGCCCGGAACCCAGATAGGGCTCCAGTTCGGCAACCGCTTCAAAAAGGTAGTAGTCAACCAGTCCGCAGAGCAGATGCCCGATGGCGGCGTGAGTTTCCTGGATGAGCGGGGTTCTTGTGTCGGACACGACCAATGAATGGTTGCAGTACTGCAGCATGGGTCCGCCCTGGCCGCCGCCGATGCCGATGGTGACCAGGCCGAGTTCCTGGGCAACACGCAGGGCGTGACACACGTTGGGGCTTTTTCCGGAAGTCGAAATGCCGACCAGCACGTCCCCGGGACGTCCCAGGGCCTGGATCTGTTTGCTGAAAACCTGATCAAACGAATAGTCGTTGGCGATGGCTGTCAGCGCTGACGAGTCCGTGGTCAGGGCAATGGCCGGCAGCGGCGGCCGCTCCATCATGAAGCGGTTGACGAACTCCGCCGCCAGGTGCTGAGCATCGGCGGCGCTGCCCCCGTTACCGCAGAAAAGAATTTTTCCGCCCGCAGCCAGGCTGACAGCCATGACCCGGGCCGATTCCGCCACGCGCCCGGCGTTTTCGGCAAAAAATCGTTCCCGCAGCCTAGCTCCATCCTCGGAGTGGGCCATGATCATCCGCAACACCTGTTCCGTCATTCTCTCTCCTGTCTGGTTCGATGAGGCGTCAGGGTTTGTAAGTTCCACCCCTGCCTTTGGCAAGATCTTATTCCCCCCTGAGAAGGGATCTTGCGACAAAATTGTCAATCCGCACCGCTCACTGACAACATTATTTCACAATTTCGATCAATTATGCCTGCCTCCGAATGTGACGGAGGTGCTGCGGCACAACCAAAAGCAGCGCCGCGCTCCGGAAATAAACAATCTGTACCGGCATCAACCACGACAGGCATAATGGTTGCACAATCAACCCGGAGCTAAGGCTATATAATCACGTAGCCTTTTTTTTCGGAGCCGCGACAAGGGCCCGAGAGTCACACGCCCCTAAAATAACTTTATTTTTTTGGTATTTTCCATTAGGAAATCCATCACTTTGTAACACTTACTTTATGGAGGTTGTTTGTGAAGAATTTCGCCCGTGTTTTACTGACAATGGTATGCGTGCTTCTCTTTGCTGCTGCGGCCAGCGCGGAAACGATCAAAATCGGTTTCAACATCCCGCTGACCGGCGACATCCCCAAAGTGGGTGAGGAGTCAAAGTTCGCCGGTGAAATGCTGAAGGAAGAAATCAACGCCGCCGGTGGCCTGGAAGTGGGCGGCAAGAAGTACATGCTTGAATTCATCTACGAGGACAACGAGTCCAAGGCCGAATCCGCCGTTTCCGCTTCCCTGAAGCTGATCGAACGCGACAACGTCCTGGCCATTGTCGGTCCGAACTCCAGCAAGCAGGCCGTCCCGGCCGGACAGGTCGCCGACGACAACCAGACGCCCATGATTTCCCCCTGGTCCACCAATCCCGACACCACCAAGGACCGCCCCTGGGTCTTCCGCGCCGCTTTTCTTGATCCCTTCCAGGGTCCCGTGGCCGTAGATTTCGCCATGGAACAGTTCGGCGCCAAAACAGCGGCCGTGCTCTACGCCCTGGATAACGATTACTCCAAGGGTCTGGCTGAAATTTTCCGCGACGATTTCAACGCCAAAAACGGCGCAGGCAGCGTCAAGGCTTTTGAATCCTACTCGTCCAAAGATCAGGACTTCAGCGCCCAGTTGACCAAAATCCTGGCCACCAAGCCCGATTTCATCTTCCTGCCCAACAACTACAACGAAGTCGCACTGATCATCAAACAGGCCCACGATCTCGGCTGGACGAACCCCTTCATGGGCGCAGACGCCTGGGGCAACTCCGAACTGATGACCCTGTGCGGCGACAACTGCAAGGGCCAGTACTTCTCGACCCACTACGCCGCTGCCGGCGCGACGGGCGAAACCAAGGTTTTCATCGACCGCTACAAAGAAAAGTATGGTTATGAACCGGCCGACGTAGCTGCACTGACCTGGGACGCCACCCGTCTTGTACTGCAGGCCATCCAGAACACCGGCGGCCTGAGCGGCAAGGTCCGCGCCGACCGCAAGGCCATCCGCGACGCCATGGCCGCCATTCCCGAATTCCCCGGCATCACCGGCAACATGAAGTTCGACGAGGAAGGCGACCCCATCAAATGTGCGGTGGTCGTCAAGATCAGCGACCAGGGTGAATTCGTTTTCACCAAATCCGTTTGCCCGTAACAGTACGGACCAAGTGCGCGGAGCAACAAACTCCGCGCACTTTTTTTTATTTCATGGCCCACCAGGGCTTCTCATTGTCAACAGACGTCTTCGGGACACAGGACTCATAGGGGAAAACTCGTGCTCGCAAGTATTATGCAGAACCTTTTCAACGCGTTTCAGTGGGGCAGCTTCTATTCTCTGATCGCCCTGGGTTACACGCTGGTCTACGGCGTGCTGCGTCTGATCAATTTCGCCCATGGCGACATTTTCATGGTCGGAGCGTACATTGCCTTTTTCATCGCCACGGCGCTCCTGGGCATGGCGCTTTCCGTGCCGGGCTGGGTGATTTTGGCCATGGTCATCCCCTTGACCATGATTCTCACCGCCGTGGTCGGCGTCTCCATTGAACGCATTGCGTACCGCCCGCTGCGCCGCAAGGGGGCCCACCGCCTGTACGTCGTCATCACCGCGCTCATGTGCGGCCTGATCCTGGAGAACGGCAATCTGGCCCTGCTCGGCGCCAGCCGGAAAAGCTTCCCCGACATCGTCGACAAGGCCGTCTTCACCTTCGGCGGCGTGAGCATGACCAACCTCAAGATCGGCGTCGTCGTCGCCGCCATCATGGTCTTTATTTTTCTGCACTTCGTCGTCACCAGAACCAAGATCGGTATGGCCATGCGCGCCATTTCCTACGACAAATTCGCGGTTCCCCTCATGGGCATTCCCATCGACACGGTCATCGTCTTCACCTTCATTCTTGGCTCTTCCTTTGCCGGTCTGGCAGGCCTGCTCTTTGCCATGTCCTATCCCATCCTGGACCCCTACATGGGCGCCCTCATCGGCTGGAAAGCCTTTATTGCGGCGGTGGTCGGCGGGATTGGCGACATACGCGGAGCCTTTTTCGGCGGATTCCTCCTTGGTTTTGTCGAAATCCTAGTGGTCGCGGTTTTCCCGTCGACCTTCCGGGAGCTGATCGCATTCAGCATTCTGATGACCATTTTGTGCATCAAGCCGACCGGCATGTTCGGCGTGGCCGGCACGACCAAGATCTGAAAAATTAAGACAAAAGGTGACCGAGCGACTTCACGCTCTTCTCTTTCACTTGGTACTCGAGGAATTCAATGCGAAAATTAACCGTACCCACGATCCTTCTGGCGCTGGTCGGCGTGATCGTGTTCATGTCCCACCGGGAATACATCGACCTCTACGTCCAGTCCGTCATCATGTTCATGGGCGTGAACATCATCCTGTCCAGCAGCTTTAACATCGTTAACGGCTACATGGGTGAATTCGCCTGCGGACATGCCGGCTTCATGGCTGTCGGCGCATACGTCAGCTCCATCGTCAATGTGATGCTCTTCACCGACGACAAGGTCTTCGGCGCCGCCCTGATGTCCCCGGACCTGGCCGTCTACCTGTTCCCCTTTGTGCTGTTGCTGGGCGGAGCGGCCGCCGCCGTGACCGGCCTCTTGGTGGCCATCCCCTCGTTCAAGACCCGTGACGACTACCTGGCCATCATCACCATCGCCGCCAATTTCATCATCATCAGCACCGTCATCAATATCGACATCATCGGCGGAGCCAGAGGCTTCATGGGCATGAAGAAGGTCCTCTTCGCCATGGAGGACAGCTACGCCATCCCCTGGATTCTGCTCTGGGTGCTGATCTTCACCATCGGCACGGTCTTCATCATCCGTCGATTCGTCACCTCGACCTACGGCAAGGGCATCATCGCCATCAAACAAGACGAAGTGGCCGCCGAGATCATGAGCGTCAACACCAACAAAATGAAACTGGTGGCCTTCATGCTGTCCAGCGGTCTGGCCGGAGTCGCCGGCGGGCTCTTTGCCCACATCCTGGGGTATATCAACCCAAATTCCTTCGGCATTCTCAAATCAACGGAATGTCTGGTCATGGTCTATCTGGGCGGCATGGGCTCGCTCAGCGGATCGGTCATCTCGGCGGTCCTCTTCACCCTGCTCATGGAATCGTTCCGTTTCGTCATTCCCTGGATGGACACCGTGCTGCACTATGCCCACCTGCTCCCCGAAAGCTATGAGCTCAGTCAAGTCTGGAAATGGGTCATCATCCCGCTTATTCTCATCCTGCTCATGCAGTTCAGACCCGAGGGCATCATGGGCAACAGGGAATTGTCCGACGTGTTTCCGAAGCTGAAAAAATTCTACTCCTTCAAGTAATACGCTCGAAACAGCGAAAAGTGATCGCTTTCATCATCCGGAGCATCTATGTCCCTTTTGCAGATTCAAAACATGACCAAAACCTTCGGCGGTCTGCGCGCGTTGTCAGACTTTTCCATCACTCTCGAAGGCAACGAACTTATGGCCCTGATCGGCCCCAATGGAGCGGGAAAAACCACGGTTTTCAATCTGGTCTCTGGTTTTTACACGCCCACGGAAGGCTCAATAATCTTTAAAGGCAAGCCGCTTACAGGCCTGAAGCCGCACCAGGTCACAACCAGGGGAATCGCGCGCACATTCCAGAACATCCGCCTCTGGCACGACATGACCGTGCTGGAGAACATCCAAATCTCGCAACACCACAACCTCGGCTACAATCTCTGTGACGCCTTTTTCCGGACCAGCCGGTACATGAAAAATGAAAAACGCCTCACCGACCGGGGTTATGAAATCCTCGAAGCCCTGGACCTGAAACAATTTGCCGAGGAAAAACCCAAAAACCTGCCCTACGGCCTGCAACGACGCGTGGAAATCGCCCGCGCCCTGTCCATCAATCCATCGTTGCTGCTCCTGGACGAACCGGCCGCAGGCCTGAACTCCGCCGACGTGACCGATCTGATCAAGCTCATCAGCTGGATTCACAAAGAATTCAACCTCGCCATCTGGATGATCGAACACCAGATGGACGTGGTCATGTCCTTGTGTTCCTGGATCAAGGTCATTGATTTTGGTGAAACCATCGCGGAAGGCACTCCGGACCAGATCCAGAACAATCCGGTTGTCATCAAAGCTTATCTTGGAGACGAGAATATCTAATGCTGCTCGAAGTCAAAAACCTCTATGTGAAGTACGGCAACATCGAAGCCCTGCACGGCATCTCCTTTACCGTGGACAAAGGCGAAATCGTCACCCTGATCGGAGCCAACGGCGCCGGGAAGACCACGACCCTGCACACCATTACCAGGGTACCTCCGCCGGAAGGACCCAAAATCACCGAGGGCGACATCCTCTATGAGGGCACGAGCATCATCGCCACCGAAGCCCACAAGGTTGTGCAGGATCTGAAAATCGCCCTGTCTCCTGAAGGACGGCATATTTTCGGCAACCTGACCGTGGAGGAAAACCTGCAACTGGCGACCTATGCCCGCAAGGACAACGAGCAGATCCAGAACGACTTCCGGCGTGTCTACGACCTGTTTCCGCGTCTCTTCGAGCGCCGCAAGCAACGCAGCGAATCCCTGTCCGGAGGCGAGCAGCAGATGCTTTCCGTGGGTCGGGCGCTGATGACCGGAGCCAACTTCATCATGCTCGACGAACCGTCCATGGGTCTGGCCCCGCTGCTGATGTACGACATGTTCCGGGCCTTGAAAGAACTCAATTCTCAGGGCATGACCCTTCTGCTCATTGAACAGAACGCACGCATCGCCCTGCAGTTCGCCCATCGCGGTTACGTGCTCGACACCGGGGCCATCGTCGCCCAGGGAAACGCCCAGGAACTGATGAACAACCCGGACGTCAAGAAGGCCTATCTCGGGGGGTGACCAGCTCTTTTCTCCCGTTTCCAGCAAGCCCGGGCAGTCTGCTTGGGCTTTGTTTTTTTACCGGACCAGACCATGAACTACGACAACATCATTCTTATCGGCATGGCCGCAGCAGGCAAATCCACGGTAGGCCGTCAGCTGGCCGGGACGCTTGGATGGGCCTTCATCGACACCGACCACCTGCTCGAAGCCTGGTGGGGCGCGCCCTTGCAGAGCATCACGGATCACCTTGGCCGGCACGCTTTTGTTCAGGCTGAAAAAGAGCAGATCCTGCGCCTCAATCTGCGCCGATGTGTCATTGCCACTGGTGGCAGCGTGGTCTATTGCGAGGAGGCCATGCAGCACCTGCAGACAATGGGCCCCGTCATCTACCTGTCCTCCTCGTACGACGCCATCGCCCGCCGCCTGACGAACCCGTCGTCGCGCGGCCTGGCCATTGCCGAAAATCAGAGCCTGCGCGATCTTTACGACGAACGGGCCCCGCTGTATGAGCGCCATGCGCAGTTGACGGTGGACACGGAAGAAATGACTCCGTCCCAGACATGCGCGGCCATTGTCGACGCCCTCTCCCTCATGCAACAGGATCTCCCGTGACCAAGAAAATTCTTCCTGCCCAGGCCTTCCGTAAATTGGCCGCCCTGTATGCGGACATGGAGTCCGCATACGAATCCCACGCTCGGGATTTGGGCCTGAGCTGCGTCCAATGTCCCAAGAATTGCTGCACCAGTTTTTTTCAGCATCATACGCGCATCGAATGGGCTTACCTGATGCAGGGTTTGCGCTTGCTGCCTGCAGAAGAACGCACCGGTTACGAGCAACGCGCGGCCGATTACGTCCGCAACGCTACCGAGGCCCTGGGCCGCGGCGAGAAACCGGACATCATGTGTCCACTGAACAACGACGGTCGATGCGGCCTCTACCAGCATCGCCTCATGATCTGCCGGCTGCATGGCGTACCCAATCGACTACGGTATCCCAATGGCCGGATAGTCCATTTTCCCGGTTGCTTCCGCAGCCAGGCCCTGTGCGAGAACATGGAATCCGTACCCGTGCTGGATCGCACCCATCTCTATACCCGGCTCATGGAGTTGGAAATTCAGTTTGTCGGCGCACAGCGCATACGCGCCCTCCCGCGGGTTGATCTAACCCTGGCCGAGATGATAGTCCTCAAGACGCCTCAAATGTAAACCACGGGAGCAGGCCATGCGTCCTTTTCATCTTTTCTCGCTGCTTATACTGGGACTGACCGTAGGGGCCTGTGCCCACCTGAGCGTCATCCATCTGGACAAGAAGCCCTGGACTCTGGGCCAGCAGGAGCGTCTAGGCATGCGCTACTGGGAGTTCTCCTACACCAGCCGCATGGAGGACAACCGCCTGGTGGTCGCGGGCACGGCCATGCCAGTTTCCGACAGCATTCCAAGCTGGGCCACCTGGATTCAGGACCTGTGGCTCCAGGTCTACCTCAGTGACGACCGCAGCCGGGTTCTGGCCAAAGATCTCCGCCTCTACCTGCCCATGCAACTCGACCATGAAAAAGGCGTTCCCTTTGAGTTTCATCTCACGCCCCAGGCCTTGGGGACGTCCGGGCCGGTTTACATCTCCTTCGGCTACCGCATGGAACTGACGGCCGAAAAAAGCACCATGCCGGCCGGATCCAAATCCCAGGTCTTTTTCGCCAATCAGGGCGCCTTGTTTCAATAGTCGCCCAAAAAACGCTCGCCGGCCGTCAAATCGTGACAGCCGGCGCGATGCTTTCATCGTCCAAGGCAGATCCTAGGAAAAAATCGTTTCAAACTGCCTGCGGCGCACCTCGGCCGCTGATGCGTTGATTTTGCGGATCACAGCCAGGACATGATCCTGATCATCGTCAATCTGCGGCAGCAAAGCCAGGTTGTATTCCTCTTCCGCAGCGTTCAAGCGGTCGCAAAAACGCTGAAAGCCCGTCTTTCGTTCATAGCCTCGACGGTACATCTCTTCAATGGTTCCGCCCGGTGAGCTTAAAAGCCGCACGTAATGATCAACAAGAATGCTCATATAGCGCCGATACGGTGCCTTGGCCTGATCCGGCATATGCCCGGCTTTCTGCGTCAGAGCGTCCAGATCAAGGCTCAAAGACCGGGATAGCACCTTCAGGGCCGCCTGCAGCGCATGCTCCTTAGGCTGAAGATAGCCAACGACAAACGAGTCGACATCGCGGGCGTATTCTTTGAATTTCTGGGTGTAGAAAATCAGGAACATGGGCACAAAGGTCATCCAGAACGGAGGGTTCGGCTTGTCAATGACCAACAAAGCCAATTGATGCGCCATGTGCTTTTCGTGCGCCAGAATAATCTCCATGCCGGGCTGCTGTCCTGCGGTTGCCATACGCGCCTGCCTTGCCTGGGCCGCTCCGGAAAATCCGGACCGGCTTTGTTTACGAAGGGTTGCCCCATCGTACGGCACAGGCCGATTCTGTTCAAGAAAAAGCGGATCGCTCAGACCTCATGGCGCAGACTCTCGGATCAGCGACGCTCCAGAACACACATGGTCTTGTCCGTCGGATCCAGGATGTCATCCAATACGGCGTCAACCTGCAGGCGCTGGTTGCTAAAAATGCGGCCACAGCAGGCCTCAACGGCCGAACGGGCTTTGGCATCAACCGGGAGGTCAGGAAAGACAGGCAGATTAAAACTCTCAAAATTCAGCGGCTTGAAGGCCATATCCTGATCCAGGGTCCAGGCTTGCCCTCCCCCGCCCGTAATCGACTCCTTCCGGACCTGGCCCTGATCCAAACGCTTGGCAAAGGCCAGAGATTCGGACGGCCGGTTGGATTCATTCACCGTCCGGATGCGACGGTTGATGTCGTCACAATGCCGACGGACCTGTTCCAGATGAAGCGTGACCATCACCCGCCCCGGATGCAGGGGATCGGTATAGGGCGAGCCGTGCATATAGCTCTCGATCTTGCCGGCCAGAGACCGGTAAACTTCCCAGAGCGTCTTGAAAAACAATCCCTTGCGCGTGAAGCTGTGCGGCCGGCGGAATTGCAGGCTGCAGACGGTCTGCGTGTAATAATCCGGATCCGGAAGACGAACCCCGACAGCCTCGAACAGACTCCGACTGTTTGCCTCCGAACCCAATAAGCAGTTCAGGCCTGCAAACCACGCGCGGATCTCCTCGGCCTGGACGCGCAGCTTGGCCGCCCGGTCCTCCAGATAGACAACGTCCTCTTCCAACGCTCTTCGCGCGCCAAAAAAAGTGTCGGCCGCCTCTCGCAGCCCTTCCTCGACCAGGGCGTCACCCCATTCATCCATCAACCCCATGCGCCCTCCAGCTTCCAGAGATGACCGGACCCTATCCCGCGCCATGTCGCCTGACAAGCCTGCCGTGCCCGTGCGGTCTTATCTTTGATTGACAGCTCAGAAGGGTGGCTATAGTACTTTGTGAAATTTTTTACAGGAGGTTTTCGCCTTGAATATTCTGATTTTCGGACCCAACGGTAGCGGCAAAGGCACCCAGGGCTCTCTGGCCAAAAAGAAATACGACCTCGATCACATCGAATCCGGCGCCATCTTTCGCAAGCACATCGGCGGTGGCACAGAGCTGGGCAAAAAGGCCAAGGAATACATTGACCGGGGCGAACTGGTTCCGGACGACATCACCATCCCCATGGTGCTGGACGTGCTCAAGAATTCCAGCCCCAATGGCTGGCTCCTGGACGGCTTTCCCCGCTCCATCGTTCAGGCCCAGAAGCTGTGGGAAGCCCTGCAGGCCGATGGCGTCAAGCTGAACGTGGTCATTGAGATCCTCCTGCCGCGCGAAGTGGCCAAGAACCGCATCATGGGCCGTCGCCTCTGCAAGAACGACAACAACCACCCCAACAACATCTTTATCGACGCCATCAAGCCCAACGGCGACGTTTGTCGCGTCTGCGGCGGCGAACTGTCCGCCCGTGCCGACGACCAGGATGAAGACGCCATCGATAAGCGCCACAACATCTACTACGACACCACCACCGGCACTCTGGCCGCTTCCTACTATTACAAGAATTTGGCCAAGGACGCCGGCTTCAAGTACATTGAACTCGACGGCGAAGGCTCCATCGACGAGATCAAAGACACCCTCATGGCGCAGCTCTAGTCTGCAAACAATCGGACAATCCAGGCGGGGACAGCCCCGCCTTTTTTTGTGCAGCATGACACTTCACATTGGCAAAATCGACTACCTGAACATCTGGCATGTCTTTCATCTTCTGGCCCGGACTTGCCCGGAAGGGCCCGATTTCCACTTTGTTCCCGGCCACCCCAGCGCCCTGAACAGCCTCCTTTCCCGGGGCACTCTGCACATTTCCCCGTCCTCGTCCTTCGAGTACCTGCTCCACGCCGAACGCTACCAACTCCTTCCCAATGCCTCCATCAGCGCCAAGCGCGAAGTGCAAAGCGTCCTCTTTCTCTCCCCGGTCCCCCTGGACCGTCTGCCGGCCTGGCTTGAACGAAATCCCGGACCCGTCTGCCTGACCGGGGCTTCAGCCACATCCACAGCCCTTTTGAAGGTTCTCTGGTCGCAGAAATGGCAACTGCCTGAACCCCAATGGCAGGAAGTGCAACCGGGAGAGGGGTTAGCCACAGGGCGGCCTTTCCTGGAAATCGGCAACCTGGCCCTGCGCCACTTCATCCATCCTCCGGCCGGCTATCATATCCTCGACCTGGCCACCGAATGGTCGGACTGGACCGGTTTGCCCTTTGTCTTTGCCGTCTGGATCTTGCGTCGAAGCCTGAATCAGGCGGAGCACCTTCTGACCACCCGACTGCATAGGGAAATAGCCGCGGTCACCAGCGATCTGGACTCCCATTTTGCCTCCCTCTCGCTCCTGCCCCGCCACGAGGATTGGCTCACGCCGGCAAATCTGGTCCGGTACTGGCAGGCCATGAGCTACGGCTTCGGCCCTGAAGAACAGGCCGGCCTTGCCCTCTTTGCCCAGCGCTGCACCACTCAGGGCCTGCTCCCCGGCACCCCTGGCCTGCACTGGTTTGGCGCATAAAAAAGATTCATCCGGCTTGAGCCTACGTCATCATCGTCATGAGCCGTCTTCGCGCATAGCCCAGCTTTCGCCGTGGCCGTGTCGGGCCATGCGCAAAAAAAAGGCAGGATATTCTCCTGCCTTGTGCGGACGAGTCCTGACCCAAAAAAATACCGGATTCGGAACGGCTTCAACCTTTGCGGCTGAGGACCCGTGAAGGTCCCAGGGGGGTGATGGTCGCGCCGTTGCGGTAACCGCCAAGACGCTTGTTTTCCGAGCGCAGCTTGAGCAACTCGTTCTTCAAGGACTGGTGCAGAACGCGGGCTTCGCGCTGCAGACGCCCGTTCATGCCCTGCAGATTCTGAAGTTTTTCCAGAAACGCGTCGTCGCTGCGATTCGCGGCGTCCGATATGAAATACGCAATGGCTTCTTCGCGCTCCATGAGGACCTTCCCGAGTTCTTCGGTTTCGCCCTCGGCCAGAAGACTCATCTCCCTCCGGCCGAGTTCCATGATCCGCAAGTATTCGTCGCGGCTCTCAACCATGCTGCTCCCTCTTGACAGAAGCCTTGACCGACTCCCGCAGCTGGGCAACCACCGCCTTGGTCTTGTCGACCAACGGCAGGTATTCGTATTCAAGCAAGTCCGCGAGCAAAATCCAGTCTTCGTTTTCCTGAATCTCGATCATCTCGGAAAAAAGGGCCGACAGATCGCTCAACGACTCCTCGAATTCTGCCGATGCGCTGGTCGCAAACTCGTTGCGCAGCACGCCGACCATGGTCAGAAAGTCCCGATTGACTTCCAGCAGGTCCGAATAAAGCTCCAGGGCCATGGCGTCATCGGCCTGCCGGAAGTAGTCCGCCACCTGCCGTCCGCCTTTGCTCATCAAGGTCACGACCTTGTACAGTTCACGCGTGATGTTCTGGGCCATTTCCGACGTGTGTACCGACACGAATTCCACCGACGAGATGTGGACTGCGTCCATATCTTCGGCCTGATGGGGATAAATTTCTGAAAATGCCTCGTTGTTGACAAAGACATCCGTCACGATCCGACTGTACATGCGTTCGTCTTCCATGACTTTCTCGATGATCTGCTCAAGATTCTCGAACTGATGAACCTCTAATGGACTGCGCTGACCGTCTATAATGATCATTTTCCTGTCCTCCGCATTGACTGGGATAAATTTACCGTTTGCACACTGCTATCAACATTCATGCCAGCATCACTTGCTGCTGGAGAACATTGAGCAAATTCCGGTAGCCGCTGCAGAGTTCCAGAAAATCGTCGAGACTGGCCGCTTGGGCCTGCGATTGGTATCGCCACAAATGTCCAAGGACGCCTAGGGCAGGACTCGCAGAAAAAATATCCTGCAAATTTTGACAGTTAACAAGAAATTTCGCCCTGAGCGGGGCAATCGGCTTCAGCCGGAGCAGGCGCCCCTGCTCTTCGATCAGCGTCAACAGCAGCAGGGCCCGGCCCAACTCCTCCACCAACCCTTCGGCCCAGAACGGCGGCGTCGCAGCTTCAGCAGGCTGGACGGCACGCAAGCGCTGGTCAAGAAATTGACGATAGGCTTCCCGTTGAATGCGAATCCAGAGGGTCCGGGGTTGCCCGTCATGACCGGACAGGGACACGAGATCCATGTACCCTCGCCCGTCGCGCCGGGCCTGCCAGAGTCTGGCCCCGCCGCCGTCCATCCGGGACCACTCCCCTCGCTGCACAAATCCGGTGAGCAGACGACCCACGGCATCCGGATCAATGGCCTGTCGACAGCCCAGACCGTGCGGGCAGCCAACTCCAAAGGAGCAGGGATGGCAGTCCATGTCGGGTTCCAGACTGAGGCTGCCCTCCAGATAGGGGCCGGTATCAAACGGCTGGGCCGTACCCAGAAAAACCGCGACCACGGGCACGCCAAGACCTGCAGCCAGATGCATGGTTCCGGTATCATTGGTCAGCAACAGCTTCATGCGACGCAGCACTGCCGCCAGGATGGTCAGGCTGGTGCGGCCTGTCAGGTCCAGAAAGGGGTAGTCGGCCTGTTGCCGGAACGAATCCGCCAGACCCGACTCGCCGGCAGTGCCGAGAAGCACGGGCCGACAGCCGGTTTCGGCCCACAACCGGCGTCCGGCCCGGACAAAAGCCGACACGGGCCAACGCCGGTAATCCTGACTGGCGCCCAACTGAAACGCGACCAAGGGGGACGCCCCTTCCAACAAGGAGTCGGCTTCGGACATGGCCGCGTCGCCCGGTTGCTTGAGAACAAACGGACCGGGATCAAGGCCGGCCACACGCTGAAATAGATCGACAAGATTGAAGGGGCTGCACCCGCGATAGGCAGAGGCGGCCTGGAGGAACGCGGCCCAGGAGGTGGAATAGCGGCCAAACCCCATTTCATCGAGTGTAAAGCCATGACTTTCACCCATATCCAAAGCCCTGGCCAACAGTCGGGCCGAAATGGTCGGCGTCAGATTGACGATCCGGTCGGGTTGAAAAGATCTCGCTTGATCAACTACCATTTGCATCTGCGCCACGGCCAAGGGCCAATGCTGGTCCAGCCGGGCCAGCAGACCGGCTCCGGGCAGGCTCAGCACCATCCCGTCATGGTCCAGCAGCTTTGTCGCGCCCTGAAAAGAGTCCAGACAAAGCAGCCCGACGACATCACCGGCCATAGCCAGGCCGCTCAGCACGGACTGGGTCTGGATCAAATCCCCGAAGCGGGTCAGATTAATTACCAGGGTACGCATGGCTCAGAGCTAACAAAAGACGTGCCATCAAGCGGTCAGCCCTTTCCTTTTCGCAGCACTTCGTTTTTGTAGGACTCAAAACGGGACACGGCCTTGATGGCGGCAATGACCAGGGCCATGAACGAGAAAAAGATGAGCGAGATGTTGAGAATCAGCCAGCGGTCTTGCCGGAGATCGCGACCCATGATGACCTGATTGGGCGCGAAAAAGAACAGGCCAACAGAAAGGGCGCCCGCCAGAACCAGAGCCACCAGCTCAAAAATAAGCAGATATTTGCCGGCCAGCAGGGAAAAGAGCATGCCGTTGCGAAACCCCAACAATAAAATCAATTTCTTTTCCAGCTGTTGCAGGCTGTTCTCAGCCTCCTGCATGGCCTCATGGCCCCTGCGGAATTTGTCCGGCACATGCAGGTCAAGTTCCCCGACCAGGGCGAGCTGGGCTGCGCAATGGTTGAACAGGGCATTGAACGACTTGAGCATGGACGGAAACGGGAACCATGACGCTTCGTGTTGGATGTTCTTGAGCCGCTCAAGAACAACCTTGCGGCGATCCGACAACTCCTGGATGTCTTTCTTGACCCTGGTCTGGATGTCATGGCGAACAGCGAGCGTGCCCTGGAGCAATTTGGCCTGGGAAGCGAAATTGTTCACTCCGGCATAGGAGTTCAACGCCGCGATGCGATCATGGAAGGATCGGTACGCGCTGTGGTTTTCGGGCAGCCACTTGGCCAGCAAATCCGGCAGATGTTCGACGGCGCCGATGATCTCCTTGGACCGGGATTTGGCCTCCTCCCAGATTTCCCACAATTCGCTTTGCAGATGGGAACGTCCGCTTTCCAGTTCCGGGTCAAGGAGGATTGCACTGAAGTAGTCGGGTTCGCTGTTGATCAGATCCCTGAAGATGGCCAGAGCCTCATTGATGTAACCGGTCTTGATCAGACACGATGCCTGGCGATAGCGGGCCTGGCTGAATCCGGGAGATTCGGCGAACGCCCGGCCATAAAGATGAATGGCTTCCGTGTAATTGCCCTGCATTTCCCGCAAGCGCCCCAGAAGCAGACGCATGTAGGATCGCTGCAAACTGGTATAGACGAGACTCTCGCCTTCCTCCCAGATGGAGGCGGCGCGTTTGAACTCGTCGCGTTCCATGGCCATGAAGCCCATCAGCACCCTTGGCTGAAAGTTCTTGTGCGACTTGAGGACGATGCGCTCAAGTTTTTCCGCCGCACGCTCCGGGCTGCCGGTGCGCAGGTTGTCCAGGGCCTCAAAAAGCATGGGTTCATTCTGCGGATGCTGGGTTTCAATGCCGCGCGGCCAATCCTTTCCCTTGGCCCGCCAGACCAGGGCCATCATCCGCAGCTGGCAAACCATCTTGGTTTCGAACATGGCCCCGATGACCAATCCCCGATCATCCTTGACGTGCAGCAATTCGGAAAGCCCTCTGCCCACATTCGCGGCCAGATGCTTTTCCAGGTTGACCATGATTTCGGGCAGGGTTTTCATATCAATCCGGGCAAAGCGGGCCAGGTCCGAAACCTGGACATTGCCCGGTTGCAAAATCCTGCTCGGACATTTGCCCGACAAATGCGAACGCAATCCGCAATAGTAACAGATGCTTTCCGAACCTGAAACCAGGCTGGACGGGAGCAGGACCCCAATGCTGCCCCGCCTGCTTCCGGATTGTCCGGATTTGACCTCAACCTGAAACAAATCCGTCAGTTTGGTGCTGCCGACAGAAATACGCGAATTCACAGGACTCAGGCGGCGGTCGGCCAGATGATAGATGGTCCCCAGCGGCAGATACAGGGTGTTGGCTTCCAGGGGTTCGAGCAGAAGACGGACTTTGGTCGGAAAATCCGGGGCAAAGAGGTTGTCACCCATTTCCACCGCCATGTACTGACAGGGCCAGGTCGCACTTCCGCGATCACCCATCAGGACCATGAGGTCATCCACCAGCTTGGCCAGAGCCCGCACGGAAGTGATCCGCAGCACCAAGGTCTGATCGTCTCCGTGCAGGTATGAAATCTTGTTCTGATTGAATATCGCTTCCAATCGGTCAAAATAGAGCCGCCAGCCTTTGATGAAGGCCTTGTCCTGCCGATTGCCTAAGGGGCGGATCAACCACAGCCAGGCAAGCTTGTGGATGACCCCGACCTGTTCATTCCCCTCCAGCTCAAACCATTCGCCGGCCAGGCCGTCCGGGGACTGCACCTGCTTGAATGAAATGCCCGGCATGGTCCGGGCCAGTTCGCGCAGACGCGGAACAACGCGGATGGTCAGTTTCTTGGAAAATTCAGCGCACAAATTCTGAGCTTCGGCTTTGACTTTCAGCGACTGGTTGAGATCCTCGTCGACAATGAGGCTGGCCTCGAAGACCGTGATGGACGTGGGCATGGGGTGCAGACGGCCCCAATTATGCAGACGAGCCAGGCCGAGCATGACCTCGGGCTTGGGAAAAAACCAGAGAGACTGATTGCTTTCTTCGGCCAGAGGCCAGCCGCCGATATCGGCCAAAGAATGAAAAAAGCTGCCCGGTACGGCCTGGGCGTTGACCAACCAGCAGGCAAAACCGTTACTTAACAGCCTGGGGTTGACGGTTTTCGTTACCTTGGCCAACAATGACTCAATACACTTCATGCATTCCTCCAGTTGGCCCGGCTTCCAAAGCGGATCCATTGGACACAACCTGCGAGCCAACATGACACGCTCCCCTGACCAGCGCAACCCGGCCCACAAGGGGAAAAATCAGTTCCGCCTTGACGGCCCCGGCCCCTTTTCCTAGTCAACGCCGCAGACTGCATCATGTACCCCTTCAAGGAAACCCCCATGTTTTCTCAGTTCTTCACCGAAACGACGCTCCCCCTGCTCCATCGTCTGGTGGATTTGGCGCTGGAGGAAGACGGCCGCGACCTGACGTCCGAGGCCCTGTTCACTACGGCCGACATCCTGCATGCAACGATCGTGGCCAAAGAGGACACCCTGGTCGCGGGTCTGCCCCTGATCGAAATCGTGCTCGGACGGATGAAGTCCGACCACCACCGGGTCACCCTCCTCGCCTCCGACGGAGACCGCGTGGGCGCCGGCTGCGAAGTGGCCCGCATCAGTGGTCCGGCACCGATCTTGCTGAAAGCAGAGCGGGTTATCATGAATTTCATCTGCCGCCTCTCCGGCGTGGCCAACCTGACCAGTCGGTTCGTCCAGGCCGTGGCCGGAACAGGGGTAAGGGTCCTGGATACGCGCAAGACCACGCCCGGGCTGCGCTATCCGGAAAAATACGCCGTGCGCGTGGGCGGCGGCCACAATCACCGATTCAATCTCGAAGACATGCTCATGCTCAAGGACAACCATATTGATCAGGCCGGTTCCATCACCAGGGCCGTGGCCGCCCTGGACCGGTCCTATCCAGTCCGCCCTCCGCTGGAGATCGAATGCCGGACCCTGGACCACGTCCGAGAAGCCGTACCCCTGAATCCCCAGCGCATCATGCTCGACAACATGGACCGGGACACGGCCCGCATCGCACTGGGGCTCATTCCCGGCCACATCGAAAGCGAGATCAGCGGCAACGTCACCCTCAACACCATCACTGCCCTGGCCGAACTGAAGCCGACCTTTATCTCAACCGGAGCCATCACCCATTCCGCGATTGTCGCGGATTTCTCCATGCGCCTGAGCCCAAGCAAAAGAGAGAACCCATGACCGAATCCATTGCGTCCATCAAAGCCCGGCTGGGCAAAAAACTGTGCATCCTGGCCCACCACTATCAGGCCGACGACGTTGTCCGGCACGCCGACATCGCCGGCGATTCCCTGGAACTGGCCAGACGCATCGATGGTCTGGAGGCCGAGCACATCGTCTTCTGCGGCGTGCACTTCATGGCCGAAACCGCGGCCATCCTGGCCAGGCCGGAGCAGAAGGTGCACATCCCGGACGTGGAGGCCAGTTGCGTCATGGCTGAAATGGTTCCGGCCGAGTTGGCCGAAATCGTGCTCCACCGCCTCAACTCCGGCGGACGGCGGATCATCCCCCTGACCTATGTCAATTCATCAGCCGCGGTGAAGGCGGTTTGCGGACAATTCGGCGGCAGTGTCTGCACCTCGGCCAATGCCCCGGTCATGCTGCGCTGGGCCCTGGAACAAGGCGACGGCGTGCTCTTCATGCCCGACGCCAACCTGGGCCGGAACACGGCCGCCATCCTGGGGTTGCCCGACAGGGAAATCATGCGCCTGGACGTGCGTGGCGGTGGCCGACTGGTCAATCCGCCCGCCGAGCACATCCGCCTGCTGCTCTGGCCCGGCCTGTGCGCCATCCACGCCAAATTTTTTCCCGAACACATCGAGAAAGCCCGGGCCGACCATCCCGGTGCACTGGTCCTGGTCCATCCCGAATGCGACCCTGAAATCGTGACCCTGGCCGACGGGGCCGGCTCCACATCCTACCTGATCAGGGAGGTGGCTGCCGCGCCGACCGGAAGCACTGTTTTTGTCGGCACGGAATGGAATCTGGTCAACCGGTTGCGTCAGCGGCACACGGACAAGGATGTGCGTCCGCTGCGCCGGGTCCTGTGCTCCAACATGTCCAAAATCACCGAAGAAAAACTGCACGCCACCCTCCAGAGCCTTGATCACGCCGCGCCGGTCCGGGTGGAGCACGCCATCGCCGCTCCGGCCCGCCTGGCCCTTGAACGCATGCTGGCAGCCTGCCGCTAGGACGAAGCCATGAACCACACCCGCCTCAAAACCGAAGTCCTGGTCATCGGCTCAGGCATTGCCGGCTGCACAGCCGCGCTCTGCCTGGCCGACAAGGGCCATGAAGTCACCCTGCTCAGTTCCGGACCGGCCCTGGACAGCGGCAACACAGCCCTGGCCCAGGGCGGCATCGTCTACACCGGTCCGGACGACTGCCCGGATCTGCTGGCCCGGGACATCGCCAAGGCGGGCTGGGAATACAATTACAATCCGGCCGTGCGCTTCCTGTGCGAAGAAGGACCACGGGCCGTGGAAGAAATTTTGATCGACCGGGTCGGCGTGCCTTTTGACCGCACGGACAAGGACGGCTGGTTTCTGACCAGAGAAGGCGGCCACGCCGTGCATCGCATTCTGGCCTGCGCCGATTATACCGGCCGGGCCATCCAGGACAGCCTGATCAAATCCGTGCAGGCCCACCCCAACATCCGCGTCCTCCACAACCGCACCGCCATCGACCTGCTGGCCACCCGCCACCAGTCCACCAGCCTGGAGTTCCGCTACCAGCTGAACAACCAGTGCGTCGGCGCCTATGTCTTCAACGCCGAGACCGGCGAGCCCGACACCATCATGGCCGACTTCACGGTCCTGTGCACTGGTGGGCTGGGGCAGATCTTTCTGCACACGACCAACTCCTCGGCCTCCATCGGGTCGGGTCTGGCCATGGCCCACCGGGCCGGGGCCACGGTCATGAACCTGGAGTACATCCAGTTCCACCCGACCTCGCTCTTTCACCGCGCCGACCGCAAATTCCTCATTTCCGAAGCCGTACGCGGCGAAGGCGCCCGCCTGTTCAACGCCAAGGGCGAACGCTTCATGACCCGCTACGACGACCGACTGGAACTTGCCCCGCGCGACATCGTGACCAGGGCCATTGTCGACGAGATGCTCAAAACCGGCGAAGACTGCGTCTTTCTGGACGCGGCCAACTATGTGGACCAGAATCTGCGCAGGCGTTTCCCGACCATCTACGCCAAATGCAAGGAAATCGGGGTCGACATGACCCGGCAGCCCATTCCCGTGGTGCCGGCGGCTCATTATTCGTGTGGGGGGGTGCTGGTGGACAGGCGGGGGCGGACCACCCTCGACGGCCTGTACGCGGCCGGCGAAATCGCCTGCACCGGAGTGCACGGCGCCAACCGTCTGGCCTCGACCTCTTTGTTGGAAGGACTGTTGTGGGGAAAAAGCGCGGCCGAGGACATCCACGCCCGGTATGACCCAAGCAGTTCCCTGTCGCAGCGTCTGCAGGACTCCATTCCGGACTGGATCACCTCCGGCAAGACGGAGATGGAGGACCCGGCCCTGATCAACCAGGACTGGACAACCATCCGCAGCACCATGTGGAATTACATGGGCATCATGCGCACCACGTCACGCCTGGAGCGGGCCTTCGAGGATCTGCGCAATCTGAACAAAAGGCTGCACTCCTTCTACAAATCGATCCGCGTCTGCAAGGAGTCCATTGATCTCTTCCACGGCTGCCAGACCGCCTACATCGTGACCACGGCCGCCCTGCGCAACAAAAACAGCCGCGGATGCCATTTCCGCACCAGCTGAAGCAGCACCGTTGCCTGATCCGACAGTGGCCGGAGAACCTTCGGCCACCCTTGACGCCAGGAGCTGCGGGATTGGTCTGATTGTCAACGACAGGGTCTTTGCGGACAGGGCCGGTCAGAGCGGACCGCTCAGGGCTTCGGCGCGCACGGCCTGAAATCGTTTCGCCCCCTGCTCCCTCCCCATGGCCGCCAGCTCGGCCGGAGGCAGATTCTGAATCCAGGCCATGAGCAGGCCGAGGCTGACCAGATTCCGCTGCAGATAGACATCCTCCTCCCCGATCCTGGCGGCGTCCAGATATTCGCCGCACACGGTGACGGCGAATCCTTCCTCCGACAAAATGCGCCGCAGGACTTCCCGCCGGGCCAGTTTTTCCGGCCGTGAGGCGTTGCCGCCCATAAACCTGAACCGCACGTATTTCTCCTTTCCGTCCTCGCAGGAGCATTCGACGACATACAGGTTCTGGCCCAGACGCAAGGTGCAGTGGGCAAAAAACTGGGACAGGACCGCGTAGCTGCTGTAGTGAGGCATGGGCGCGTCTTCGTCCTGGCCGGCCGGATCCCAGCTGATGACCGGGCTGGCCAACCCGAGAAGAAAGGACCAGGCCGGAATGGACCTGACGTCCTCGGTGGAGATGCCGACCCGTTCCGCGGCCGTGGGAAAAAGGCCGCCACCGAGATTGAAGGTGTTGATGACGACCGGTATTTCCAGGCGCAACTGCTTGATTCCGGCCAAACCTTTGGCCGGTTGCCCGGCAAAGGAGAAAATGCCGGCCAGGCCCCGTTCCAGACACAAGCAGACCAGATCGTGCAGCGAGCGGCAGTGCTCGGGGCGCAAGGCCTGACCCTGGGTTTTAAAAACATGCAGCTGGGTGACCCTGGGGAGAACCCGGCCCAGCCGGTCGACCAGGGCGGTCGAATCCGGTGTTCCGCTCCACAGGTCGCAGGTGTCGGAACTGGGCGCGCTGCCGGAGGGAACAGCGACCACGGTCAGCGGGTGCTCTTCGTCAGCCAGGCCCAGGGAGAGGCGCAGGGTCAATGCCGAAGGGGAAAACTTGCAGGTTGCGGCCTCCAGCCAGGCCGCAACAAAATCCGTGGGACACACCCCGTTGTACCGGCCGATAAGCACGGCTTCAGACCCCACGCCGGCGAAGACGAACAGATCCATGCGTTGGCGGCCCGGCGCTAGTTCCACGGCCGCAATTTCCAGCTCCGCGTGCAGACGCTGCGGCAACTTGCCCGAACGGATCAAGTCCTGAGCCCGGTGGCCAAGACTGCGCGTCTCGTCACTGTCGCCGAGATCAAGCCTCTGCAACAGCGCATCAAGACCGGGCCGCAGATCGTTGGCCTCAAGAAAATACTGGTACAAAGACGCGGTGACGACCAGCACCGGTCCGTCCTGTTCAGGAGGCAGGACCGACGTCACCCAGCCATGGCCGCTTTCTTCCGGAACCGCCAGGAGATAGGGCGGACGGGCTGCAAGGGTCGTATGCTCGGTCGCCAGGCGGGTGTAAAAAATGACCTTGGCCACCCATTCGTGGGCATCCATGAACTCCACCGGGTCCATGATCTGCAACTGGTCAACCAGATCACGAATGACGACGTACAATTTCTCGGCCAGGCCCGAAATCCGGCACCAATCCACCATCGCCCGCCCAATGTACAATTCCTCGAATTGGGCCAGCAGGGAAAGGCACTCCCCGGCTTCACGATGAATGCGGCAAAAGGCGTTATACTTGGGCCGGATAATGGAACCGGGGACAAAGGATTCAAAACTCCAGTGGGAAAACAGCTCGGATTCACCAGTCACGACATCTCCTTGAACCACCAATCCGGCAGGGGCGGCACATGGGCCGCAACCCACCGCCGTTTATGATCGCCCTTTGGGCGGACCCGCAGGAGGAGTCGTGTCCTCCCGACTCATGTTATCGGAAGGAACGCTCGGCGCAGGTTTCAGCAACTCGGCGAACGACACCATCTGCGTGCCGTCGCCGTGCTTGGCCCAATCCAGGATGCGCTGATAAAATGGGATGCGGCGCAGAATACGGCCGTAAGATATGCGCACCGCGATATAGATGGGGATGAAAAAAAACGGATAAAAAACGCTGTCCCCCACTCCCGGCAGGGAAAAGGGCAGGGTCAGGGGCAGTCCGCCGAAACGCAATTCCATCCAGGCCAGAGCAAATGGCAACGGCCAGACCGACAAAGTGAACGCCCCGGCCTGGCTGAAAAAATACTTGCCGAAGGCTTCGTGAGCCTGTTTGTTGACCGCCTTGTAGGCCGCCTTGTCAGAGCTTTTCAGGGCCTCGACGGACAGGTTGTGATGGCGGACCATTTCGTCGCGATACCGACCATAAACCTTGCGGTTCATCCTGCGCACCAAAAGCGAGGAAATGTCGCCGAGCACAACGCAAAGAAGAGTCAGGTAGACGACTCCGCCCAAAAAACCGACCCACGGCTCATCAAAAAGTCGAAAAGCCCAGATGATGAGCGGATCAAGTCCCACAAGAAAAGTACGCAGTGTTTCCATCAAGCGATCCTATGCAGTACGAGGGCTCAGACAGGGAACGCCCAAGCACTCCGCAGTCCATACACGACACGCGGAAATCATTTCCGCATTTCAGAAAGGAACCATACCCAAATCAACCGGTTACAGCAATGACGCACTGCGCATAAAAAAGGCTCCGGACAGCGCCGGAGCCTTGGCTTTGAGTGATCAGGAAAGGCCGGAATTACAGCATCTTGATCCCGAAGAAGCCCTTGAGCACAAAGTCCAGACCGACATACAGGGCCAGGACGATAAACAAGCGCTTCAGCCATACATCCGAGAAGTACTTGGAAGTGTACGGGCCAACAGTGGAGCCGATGGCGATACCGACCATCTGCGTGCCGATCAGCACCCAGTCGATGGCCGTGCCTTTGGTCATGAGGGTCAGGATGCTGGTGATCATGCTGACCAGAACGGCCAGGGCGGACGTGCCGGCGGCCAGGTACATGGGCAGCTGGGTGATGCTGGTCAGGAAAGGCACCAGCAGGAAGCCGCCGCCGACGCCGAGGAACGCGGCCACAGCCGAAATGGCGACACCACCGGCCACGGGCAGGATGGGATTGAAGGTGAATTCCACGCCGCAGAAGGTGAAGCGGACATTGGTCACGCTCATGCCCAGAATCTTGACCCCGGTCGGAGCAGGGCCGCTGCCGGACTTCTGGTTCTTGACCGCGTCTTCAAAAGCCTTGGCGGCCTGCTTCTGCTTCTGCTTGTTGGCCTGGCCGGAAGGCGAGGTTTCCCAGAAGAGATAACCGCCCAGAGCCAGAACGAACAGACCGAAGTAGCCCTGGTACTGCGAGAAGCTGATCTTGCCGGCGGTCAATGTGGCCGAACCCCAGGCGCCCAGCAGGGAGCCGACACCGAGGGCCAGGGCCAAAGGCATGACCAGGCGGCCCATCTTGCCGTAGTTGATGGAGGAGATCAGGGCGGACAAGCCGACCAGGAACTGGTTGGAGGCGCGGATGGAGTCGGTCACGCCCTTGTTCAGTTCAGGGGCCGTGGATTTGAAGCTGTTGGCGTAGGAGCCAAGCCCGTACACGGTCATGTGTCCGACGCCGGCCATGATGCCGCCGAACGCGCCGACGGTGGAGAAAATCCAGCCGACCCAGATGGCCCAGATCAGAGCCAGCACAGGGCTGATCTGCGGAGCGCCGGGAATGCCCAGAAAACCGGCCGGAGCAGCGGGATCGATGTGACCTTTTTCCTTTTCCGTGCTGACCGGAGCTTTGGCGATGGCCTGCTGCAGCCTGGAACCGATGGCGGCGGCTTTGGGGGCTTCAGCGGTAGGAGCTGCGGGAGCGGCCTGCTCGACAACGGGCGCTGCGGCCGGAGCGGCCTCAGCAGCCGGGGCTGCCTCAGCAGCCGGAGCGGCTTCTGCAGCCGGAGCTTGTTCCTCAGCCGGAGCAGCCTGGGTGGTGACCTCTGCCGCTGGAGCGGAAGCGTTTTCCTCGGCCGACAATGGCCCCACAGCAGCCAGGAACACGATCATCAGCGACAAAATCATGGCATACAAACGTTTGGACATAAAACCTCCCTTTTTCTCCCGTTGAAAAAACAACTGCCTCTGATCAAAAATTTGGTGCACGTTCACTTTCCCTGCGCTTCATTATCTCATCAAAGCCTGGAATAGCGGGGGCAATAACATCTGTTGGCCGGAAATGGCAAACAGAAGATCGTTTTTTTTACATTGATCCTTTTGTCACGTTTTTCACCAGATCTGCACCTC
>CAZYZA010000029.1:0-35021 GCA_964651415.1 uncultured Desulfovibrionaceae bacterium | reverse complement strand
CCTGCCCCCACCCTCTCCTCTCCCGCAAACAACGCAGCCTGCCTGCGAAGGCGGTGCGTAGAGGGCGATCCCTTGCGCACTATTTTCCTCCACAAAACTCAGTCATGTTTGACAATCTTGAGTCCTGATCAATGAGCAGTCCTTTTCGGACCGTACCGTTCAGATTCAGGCTGATCAAGAAAAACTGGAATCATTCATCCGGATGATTGATACGATCAAGGGTATTCACCTGTATTTAATTGAACAAACATGAAAGAATCATCGAGGATTATACACCACGGGCCATAAATCCGGACAACATCTCTGATCCCGGAATCATTGTCCTGGAAGATTGGCATTTGGCGTTATATGTCGCACAGCATAAAAAAAGAGCCGCAGACTCTCCGCGGCTCCTGTTATGCTTTTACGTAGCTGTTTCCGTTATTCCCGCACGCTCCCCCGCAAGACATCGGCATAAAGCCGGGCCTGGATGTATTGGGCCAGGGCCGACACGGCCCGATCGCAGACCGGAAAGACCGGAATGCCACGGGCCATGAGCCGGTCCCGCAGGGGGTCGTACAGCCGTCCACCGTCAATGACGCCGATGATCGGCTTGTCGCACTGGCCGGCCACCTCGGGCAGAAGCTGGGCAATGCCGGCCGGGGCGTTCAGGTCAAAGGCCGCAACATCCGTGTCGATCAGGGTGTGCATGGCCGGGGACAGGGGATCAAGACCGAGCACCACCGCGTCCACGTTCGGATCAGCGACCAGCACCTCCGCGATCCGGGCGTGCAGTTCATCGTCGGCGGCCGGATTGATGTCCAGGGGATTGGCCACGCTGACCAGCTTGTCCAGGCCCTTGGCCGCCAGCAGGGCCTGTATCGCCTCCATGCTCCCAGATGAAAAGGGCGCCAACTGCATGGCATAATCATCGCTCTGGATGGAATCGGCCATGCCCACGGCCTCAAAGCCGGCCCCGCTGACGGCGGCCAGGCGGTTGCCCCGGATTTTCTTGCCGTAAAGGGTTTCCGCCAACAGGAACAGATCCTGGAACTGGCTGAAATTCTGGGCGACAATGGCCCCGGCCTGACGCACGCAGGACTCGCAGACCATGTAGTCCCCGGCCAGGGACGCGGTGTGGCCGCTGGTGGCGGATTTGCCCTCGGCCGTGCGGCCGGCCTTGTAAAAGACAACCTCCTTGCCACCCAGGACTGCCTCGCGCACGGCCCGGCAAAAGGCCAACCCGTCCAGGTCGTTGAAGCCTTCGGCATAGACCGCGATGACATCGACCTGATCCGAGTCCTTGAAATATCGGACCATATCGCCCAGCGTCAGATCGGTCTGATTGCCCATGGAGATCATGTAGGCAGGCTCCAGTTCCGGGCACTGGCTGCTGCGGTGGAGCATGAAGGCCCCGCTCTGACTGACCAGGGCCGCACGACGGTACGGCTTGGTGCGGTCGCGGGGCAGTTTTTCCTCCGGAATGAACCAGGTGTCGTAGCGGCCGGGCCGGGAGACCACGCCCATGCAGTTGGCGCCCAGAAAGACCGGACCTCCGTCGCCATGCCCATGCGCTTCGTTGATCCGGGCCACAACCTGCCGGGCCCGTTCGCGGCTGTCCTCGGTCTCGCCCATGCCGCCGGGAATGAGCATCACGGCCTGGGCCGCGTCACGCTGGATCACTTCCTCGACCAGGTCCGGAACCTGAGCCGCGCCAATGGCCACGACCAGCAGATCAAGCTTGCAGGGCAGTCCGGCCAGATTCGGGACGCACCGCACGCCGCTTGAGTCCGCCCCGCCGTCGCGCAGGATGGTGATGTTATCCGGGGCAAAGCCCTGGGCCAGGACGTTATCAAGAATGATGCGGCCAAAATTGCGCCGCGTGGCCGAGACACCAATGATGCCGATCTGCTCCGGATGCAGCAGATGGTGAATCTTGCCCACAGGTCGACCCACGTGGGCCTCTCCGGGCTGCGAAAAACGACACATGCCGTCCAGCGGCACCATGAGGTAATCGGTAAAGGCAAAGGGATTGATTTCCAGCTCTTCGATGACAAAGGGGGCGGACGCATTGGCCGGCGAATAATAATTGGCCATGGCGATGAAGCTCTCGAAACACTCGATGAGCTGCTCGTCAGTGACGATGCGACGCTGGCCCCGGGTCAGACCGGCCAGTTTCTTGTAGGAAATGGTCTGGCGGAAAAGCTCGAAAAAGGCTTCGCCGTCGGTCATGAGGGTCGACGCGGCGACAATGGCCTGCCCTTTGCGGAAGCGCTGGGCGTAGAGTTCCGTGTCCGTGCCGCCCAGACCGGCCGAAAGGACCATGCCGAACTCGCGTGTGCGCCGCAGGCCGACGATCAGTTCATGGCCAAAGGTGTCTGAATCCGGGGGCATGAACTGCACCTGCAGCACGCCTTTCAGATCACGGCTGATGGCGCTTTGCAGGACTGATCCGGTCAGCCCGCGATACGCGGCCGGAGCCGCGTCCGGGTGGCGCTCGATCCAGGCCGCGTAATTTTCCGGCACCTCGTAGAGCATGCGCCGCAAGGTCGAACGCACCGCCTCGGGCGTCTTGGGCACAATGCGCACCCCGCCGACCTCGGTCTTGTGGACAATGGCCGGAGACACGATCTTGAGCACGGCCTTGTCGCCGGGCATGGCCGTCAAGTCCTCGTCCGACGGACGGGAGCCGCGCACCAGCAGATTGGCCCTGGGCGGAGTCTCGGCCCCGGACTTGGCCAGCAGGGTATAGACTTCGTATTCGTACAGAAAATCACGGCCTTCCTGCCGGGCCTGGTCAAAAAGGGCCGTGATGGAGGAAAAATCGATATAGTCTGGATGCTGCATAATTATGTCGGTTCGGTTTTCCAGGCCATGAGCGGAGTCTGGGCCAGGGGAGGGGTCATTTCTGCACGGACTGCGGTCAAGGCTCCGACCCATGGCCAAAGAGACAGGCTGTTCATGTGGCGCATAATCGGAGCCTGGCTCCAGGTCGCGGGCGGGCCAAAAAGAATGGAACATCCTGCTATGGAACCAGGCTGGATTGTCCCCTGGATCAGGGTCTGCATTTCAGGCCAGCTGAACCAGCGGGCATTGGCCAGAGTGGATTTTTTTTTGGAAAGGCGGACAGACAGGCCGTACCAGGAAAAGCGATTCAAGAAGGTGATCAGAACTCCCTTGCGCGACACCCTGGCAGCCTCGCGCAAGACCAATGCGGGGTCATCAACAAACTCAAGCACCGTGGTCAGGGTCACGTAATCGAATTCACGGTCGTCAAAAGGGAGATGTTCGGCCTGACCGAGATGCAGATCGGCCCGAACGCCGATCTTTTCCCGGGCCAGGGCCAACATGTCCGGACTGCTGTCCAGGCCCGTGACGTCAAAGCCGCAGGACCAGAAAAATTCCAGAAAAGTTCCGGTCCCGCAGCCGATATCCAGCAGCTTCTGTTTGCGTCTGGGCCAATGGGCGATCATGGCCTGCAGCAGTTTCTGTTCCTGCCGCAGGGCAAAACTTCCCTTGGGACTCTTGACCCATTGGTCGTAACGGATGGCCCTGTCGCTGTTCCAGTGCATCAGATTTTGGTCACTGCTCCCTTGGCCGCCGAGGAGGCCATACGGCTGTATCGCCGCAGGATGGAAGATCGGATTTCCTTGACCACCGGCTGCCAATGCTGACGACGCTTCTTCAGTTCAGCCTCGTCCACCAGCAGTTCCAGGGAGCGGGCAGGGATGTCGATCCTGATCTGATCACCTTCCTGCACCAAGCCGATAACCCCGCCCTCGGCCGCTTCAGGGCTGATGTGGCCGATGGCCGCGCCACGGGTGCCGCCACTGAACCGGCCATCGGTCAATAGAGCCACGTCGGCCCCCAGACCCAGTCCGGATATCGCCGAAGTCGGGGTCAGCATTTCACGCATGCCTGGGCCGCCGACCGGGCCTTCGTTGCGGATGACCACCACGTCGCCGGCCTTGATCCTGCCCCCAAGAATAGCCGCCACAGCCTCTTCCTCACCCTCGAAAACCCTGGCCGTGCCGGTGCGTTGCATCATTTCCGGCGCAACGGCCGACTGCTTGACCACAGCCCCGTCCAGGGCAAGATTTCCTTTCAAAATGGCGATCCCGCCTTCGGCCGAATACGGCTCGGCCACAGTGCGGACCACATCCGGACGGGTGATCTTGGGCTGCAGGGCGGCCAGATTCTCACCCAGGGTCCGACCGGTCACGGTCATCACATCCAGGTTGATGCGGCCGCTGGACGCCAGTTCGGCCATGACCGCCGGAATGCCGCCGGCCTCGTGCAAATCGGCGATATGATGCGGTCCGGCCGGAGAAAGACGACACAAATTGGGCGTCTTGCGGCTGATGTCGTCAAAGATATCCAGGGTCAGATCCAGCTCGGCCTCGCGGAAAATGGCCGGCAGATGCAGGACCGTGTTGGTCGAACAGCCCAGGGCCATATCCACGGTCACGCCGTTGGCCACGCTGCCGGCGGTGACGATGTCCCGAGGCCGGATATTCTTTTCCACCAGGGTCATGACCTGCATGCCGGCTTCCTTGGCCAGACGGATGCGACTGCTGGTCGGGGCAGGGATGGTGCCGTTGCCGGGCAGGGACAGGCCAAGGGCTTCGGACAGGCAGTTCATGGAATTGGCCGTGAACATACCGGCGCAGGAACCGCAGCCGGGACAGGCGCATTCTTCCATCCGCTGCAGTTCAGCTTCGGACATGGCTCCGGTCTTGACCTTGCCCACGCCCTCGAAAACCGTGATCAGATCAATCTTCTTGCCTTCGAACTGACCGGCCAGCATGGGGCCGCCGCTGATCATGATGGAAGGAATGTTCAGCCGCAGCATGGCCATGAGCATGCCGGGCACGATCTTGTCGCAGTTGGGAATAAAGACCAGACCGTCAAAAGGCACGGCCGTGGCTGAAATTTCAATGGAATCGGCAATGAGTTCGCGGCTGGGCAGGCTCATGCGCATGCCTTCGTGATTCATGGCCAGACCGTCGCAGACGCCGATGGTCGGAAATTCCATGGGCGTGCCGCCGGCCATGCGCACACCGTCTTTCACGGCCTGGGCGATGATATCCAGATGCATGTGGCCGGGTATGATTTCATTGGCGGAATTGACCACGCCGATCAGAGGACGTTCCATCTCCGTACGGGTCAACCCCAGGGCAAAAAGCAGGGAACGGTGCGGGGCCTTTTCCAGACCTTTGGTCATTTTATGGCTACGTTTCACGACAATCCTCGATATAGTTCAATTGCGAAGGGCCACCAGAGAGCTGAACACCCCGACGGTGCTCAGAACCAGAACAATGGCCAGACAGTATGTTTGCGGCAAAAACGAGATGGTGATCCACAGCGGCGGGACGTTGAACATCTCGGCAATGCCGTGATGAACCAACTTGAGCAACCCAAGGGCCAGTCCCGCGCCGACCAGACCTTGAAAAGCCCCACCGACCAGCAGGGGAAACTGGATATAGGCCCGACTGGCTCCGACAAAACGCAAAATTTCCAATTCCTCGCGCCGGGCCAAAAGAGCCAGCTTGATGGTGTTGCCGACAACCAAGGCGACCACGACCAGCAAAAAAATCGTCACCGGCCAGAAAGCCATCCTGGTCAACCCAACCCAGGAGGTCAGCAGATCAACCTGCAATGGATTGAAGGTCACCTTATCGACCTTGGGCAGACTCCTTAGGGTATTGACCATGGTTGCGGCCCATTTTTTTCCATCGGTCTCGGGCAGCTGACATTCGACCAAGGCCGTGGCCGGCAGGGGGCTGCGGCCTTTCATCCATTCCAGATCAACATTGTTCTGAAAGGATTCACCCAAAAGAGACAAGGCCTGATCCGGTGTGAATGTCCGGACATTGACCACGTTTTCCATGGCCGAAAGTCCGGCCCAAATCTCCTTCAGCTCGTTGGCGGAGGCATCGGTTTTCCAGAAAACCTGGAACTGAACATTGCCCTGTCTGGAACCGATCTGCAGATCCAGGTTGTGAACCAGCATGAGGAAAGCTCCGCCGAGGAAAGAAACCAGGGTGATGGCGGCAACGGTCATGCACAAGGACCACGGCGCGCGAAACAGATCCCGCACCCCTTGTCCGATCAGTCGGAAAAAAATGCTCATGGCCGCCCTCCATCCATTCGACCCTCACGCATGGCACCATCTTCCAGGGTGACGACGCGGGCCCCGGCCATGCGCTCCATGATCTCGCGGTTGTGGGTGGCGATCATGATCGATGTACCGAATTTATGAAACTGCTGAAAAATATCCATCATGCGCATGGACAACTCGTAATCCAGGTTCCCGGTCGGCTCATCGGCCAAAAGCAGCTTGGGTTTGACCACCACGGCCCGGGCCACGGCAACGCGCTGCTGCTCGCCGCCGGACAGCTCCTCGCACGGCGTTGCGGCTTTCTGATCAAGATGCAGGCTGCGCAAAACAGCGCGAACCCGCTTGTCGATGATATGCTGCGCAATGCCGCGGACCTTGAGCGGCAGTTCCACGTTGGCGAATACGGTCTGATTGGTCAGGATCTTGAAATCCTGAAAAACCACGCTGACGTCGCGGCGCAGTAGATGTTTCCGCCGCTCCGGCAAGGTGTTCAGATCGTACCCGGCCACAGTGACCTTGCCGCGCTGCACAGGCAAGGCTCCATGCAAAATGCGCATGAAGGTTGTTTTTCCGGCCCCGGACGGTCCGCAGAGAAAAACGAATTCACCTTGCTGCATGGAAAAACTGATGTCCTTCAACGCCAACTGTCGACCAAACGAATAGGAAAGCCTGGAAATACCGATCATGCATTATTCTCCATGTCTGGACGGCATCTTACTTACTTGCTATGTAATACAGCCACATCGATTTGCTGTAATAACGCTTTGGCTTTTTCAAAATCAGGGTCATTTCCAATGGCGTGTTCCAGGAGAGATCTTGCTTTGGAATACTGCTTTCTGTTGACATAAGCCACTGCCGCATTGAAAAGAATTTTTGGATTATCCGGCTCCTTGGCCAGAGCAGCGCGATAAATTTCAATGGCCCTTCCAAGCTCTCCTTTTCGTCGATAGGCAACGGCCATATTGTTTAACGTATCGCAATTCAAATATGAAAAAATATACGTCCCAAAATCACGCTGCACTTCTTCAACCATATCCATATCCAGATATGCATTCCAGATGTCCTGCTTGATCTGATCGTTCTTGCGATCAATATTCAATGCAGTCATGAAGAACTTACTGGCCTCATGCAGATCCTCTTTATGCAAATTTATGGACCCAGCCAGAATATAATAATCCGTGTTGTTGGGACTGATGGTGATGGCTTTTTGCACCGCGCCCACGGCTTCGTCCCATTTTCCCTGCCATGTCTGCAATTTGGCCATGGTTTCCCAGCCCTTGGAAAAAAGAGGATTGGCCGCGAGAATTTCGCACATGAGTTCTTCGGCCCGGGCATAGTCTCCCACATCCATCAACAACCTGACCCGCTCAAGACGTATCCGAAAAATCTGCGACGGATGGAGGCGCTCGAATTCGGTCAGCAACTGATGAACACGATCATAATTCTTGTCGGCGCAAAGATTGCGGATTTCAGTCCGAAGCAGATCGAACTGCTTTTCAAAGCCATGCTCGAAAATTTTGATCAAAACTTCGGCCATGGCCTTGATGGTGACCGGTTTGATCAGATAGCCCGAAACCCCCTGATCCGAAGCCAGGGCCACGTCCTCCACTTCGGATTTGGACGTCAGAAAAATGAACGGAACATGACTTGTCTCCACCTGGGCACGGACCTTGCGCAACAAGGCCAGGCCGTTCATCTGCGGCATGTTCCAATCGGAAATGATCAGTCCGATATCGTTTGCCTTGAGCGCTTCCAGGGCCTGAACTCCGTTTTCGGCCTCCTGAAAACGCGTAAAGCCGAGAGCGCGTAAAATATGAACCACTGTCTCCCGAGCGGAAAGGATGTCTTCGACCACCAGCACGGTCACATTTTTATCCAATGCTATCCTCCTCGGGGATGAAAAGAATGAAACAGAAACGGCTGCCGCAAGGCGACGCATCCTCGACCCAGATCTTGCCATGAAACATGGTCACTATTTTCCGACAGATAAAAAGGCCGATGCCTGTTCCTTTGATGCCGCTTTTGAGCGAAGACTCGGTCCGCACGAATTTTTCGAAAACCGTCTCTTTGTAATGGTCTTCAATGCCTTCGCCATTATCCTCGATCCAGAATTTGAAAACACGCCTGCCGGGATCAGCCGTCCGGCGTGAGTCCCAGCTTTCGCAGCCCATGACCACCCGTCCGTTGGCCGGAGTATACTTGACGGCGTTGGAGAGCAGATTCTGAACCAGATGCCCAAGCAGCACGGGATCGCCCAAGACCTGAACGTCCAGATCGCAGGTGTTTTCGATCATGATATTCTTGGATCTGGCCACAGGCGAAATATCCTCGATCTGGCCGCGCAACAAAGGCTGGAAAGGAACGGGACGGGGCACGACGCCACGATCGTTGTATTCGTCGATGCGGGCGATGTGCAGAAATTCATCGATCATATCGAGGAGTTTGGACGCACCCTTGAAGGCCGTCTCGATAATGGGCTTCTGATCTTCACTGGGGCCAAGATAGGACAACAGGTCCATGTTGGATATCACCGCCGAAAGCGGGCTTTTGAAGTCGTGCACCACCATCTGCACCAGCTCCGCCCGCTCGGTGGAGGCTATCATCAGCTCGGTCTGCTTGACCTCAAGCTCCTGCGCCAGGTCGCGGTAACGCTCCTTTTCCTTTTCCAGCAGATCAAGCATGCACAGATTTTCGATCAGGGGAGTGATCCAGCCTGCATATTCAAGCAGAATATGCAGGTCCAGACTGGTAAAAACCTGATTCTCGGCTTTGTCCGAAACGTTGACCACGCCGATGATGCGGTCCTGGTCCGAAAGCAGGGGAACGGACATGAGGGAACTGGTCTTGTATTTGGCGCTGCGGCAGGCAAAACGGTCATCCGTGGCGATGTCTTCAATGAGCAGGGCTTGTTTGAACATGCAGACATATCCGGACACGCTGCTCGGGGAAAGGGGCTGAGCCAGCCCGACAATCTCCTTTCTGGTGGCCGCAACCACTTTCAGTTCCTGCTTGTCCTCGTCAAAAAGCATGACCGAGGCCTGACTGCTGTCCAGTTTCTTCTGAATGAGCATGGCCCCGTGCTGGAGCTTTTCGGGCGTGCTCATGGAGTTGTTGGCCAGGACAGCCATCATCTGCTTCAGAAACAGGCCCAGATCGGGCTGTAACGTCTGTGTGTTCATCTTATCCGCACTTGGTAAATCCGCACGACGGGCAGACAAAGCATCCTTCCTGAAAAACGAGTTCCCCAAAACATTCCGGACAATCGGTCTTGGACAAGGATTTGTTCTGACTGCGCGGAGAGCTGTCCTGCAGGTAGCGGTTTTCCAGAACCCAGGACACGGCGTCGGGAATGGACAGCAGCATTCCTTTTTTCATGAACACAGGATGTTCACCGCCAATTCCCTTGAGCTGCTTGACGATGGCGCGCACGGGCACCCCGGAGCGCAGGGCCAGGGAAACAAGGCGGCCGATGGCTTCAGCCTTGGCGGTGATGGAACGTCCGGAACGGCCGATGGTGGCGAAAACTTCAAACGGCTTGCCGTTGACCTCGTTCACCGTCAGGTACAAATCGCCCAGCCCGACACGGACCTTCTGGGTGAACCCGTAAACGATGTCCGGCCGGTCCAACGGGCGGGCTTCATCGATGTCCTTTGTTTCCTCTTTCGTGCCGTCGCCGGTACACAACACCTGCACGCTCTTGCATCCGTCGCGATACACGGTCACGCCCTTGCACCCTTCCTCGTAGGCCATCCAGTAGATCTTGTAGATGTCCTCCTGTGTGGCGGAATTGGGCAGATTGACGGTCTTGGACACGGCGTTGTCCGTGTGCTTCTGGAAGGCGGACTGCATCTTCAAATGCCAGAGAGGCTCAATGTCCATGGCCGTGGTGAAAACCGACCGCAGCTCTGACGGCAGAAATTCCATCTGCTGGACAGTGCCTTTTTCGACCACCTCGGCCATGACTTTTTCCGAATAACATCCGTGGTCGTGCAGGGCCTGCACAAAATACCGGTTGGCCTCGGTCAGTTTTTCGCCGTCCATGACCTGACGAACGAAACACAAGGCGAAAAGCGGTTCCACCCCTGAAGAACAACCGGCAATGATGGACAAGGTACCTGTCGGCGCGATGGTCGTGGTGGTGGCGTTGCGGTACGGTCCGAGATTTTGTTCCTTGTAGACGGATGTTTCGTAGGACGGGAACGGGCCTCGCTCCATGGCCAGATCCTTGGAAGCGGACTTGGACTCCTTCTGAATGAAGTCCATCATTTTTTCGGCCAGGGCCGTGGCTCGCCGACTGTTGTAGGGCAGTCCCAGTTGGTAGAGCAGGTCGGCCCAACCCATGACGCCGAGTCCGATCTTTCTGTTAAGGCGCACGGTCTGGGTGATGCGCTCCAGCGGATATTCCGAAGCGTCGATGACGTTGTCCAGAAAACGGACGCTCAGATGAATAATGTGGCGCAGTCTGTCCCAGTCCACAACCAAAGACGAGTCTTCGTTGCGAACGAACCGGGCCAGGTTGATGGATCCCAGATTGCAGGCTTCGTATGGAAGAAGGGGTTGTTCGCCGCACGGATTGGTGCTCTCGATTTCCCCCTGATCCGGATTGGGATTGTCGCGATTGATGCGGTCAATGAAGATGATGCCTGGATCTCCGCTTTCCCAGGCCTTGCGGACCAGAAGCTCAAAGACCTCCCGAGCGGGCAGGGTTTCGACCACTTCGTTGGTATGCGGAGTAATAAGCTGATATTCTTCGTTATTCTCGACGGCCTGCATGAATTTTTCCGTCAGGGCCACCGAGAGATTGAAATTGTTCAGATCGCCTTCCCGTTCTTTGGCGCGGATGAATTCAATGATATCGGGATGATCAACGCGCAGAATGCCCATATTGGCGCCGCGTCTCGTTCCTCCCTGTTTGACCTGTTCCGTGGCGGTGTTGAAAATCTTCAGGAAGGAAATGGGGCCGGAGGCCACGCCGCCGGTTGAACCGACCCGGCTGTCCTTGGGACGCAGGCGGGTAAAGGAGAAGCCGGTTCCACCGCCGGATTTGTGAATCAGGGCCGCATGTTTCACCGCGTCGAAAATTTCATCCATGGAATCGCCGACAGGAAGAACAAAGCAGGCCGCCAGCTGACCAAGATCCGTGCCGGCGTTCATCAGGGTCGGGGAATTGGGCAGAAAATCATATTCGGTCATCATGGTATAAAACGCGACGGCCAGATCTTCGGCCTTGCACGATGAACCGGGATAGTTGTTTTCCATGGACGCAATGTTGGCCGCCACTCTCCAGAACATCTCGGTGGGGGTTTCAATCAGATCGCCGTCCAGTCCCTTTCGCTGGTAGCGTTTTTTGAGCACAACTTCAGCGTTGGGATTGAGAATGACCTCGGGAAGACCGGCCGGCATTTTCATAACATCCATGGATACCTCACTTTCCGAAATTAATATCGTAAATATTGAAATTAATGATTCTTATTGTCCAAACAGTTTCCCTAACTGAGAAGGTCGGCAAGTTCAATCTTGGGAAATGGGGGACAAGAAGCGGAGCTGCTTTGAGCTCTTAAAAAAAAGAAAAAAAAGGTTATTGAGATTATTAGGTTGACCGGTATGTGCGTTTCTCTTTCAACTATTCGTGATTCTAAGTTTTTTTAGGAATATTGCCCGTGTCTTTTCCGGGCGTCGGGGGAGTTTGTTGCAGATCCGTAAAAAATTAGAAACAAAGAGGTACTGTGTGAACATTGTTTTCCCCAGTCGTTCTTAAATATTATAACATGTTAAAATCATTCAGAAGAAATGTCGTAAAGATACTGTCCGTATTCGTTTTTATTGAAACGTTTGGCCAGGGATCTGAGCCGGTCGGCAGAGATGTACCCTTTGCGGAAAGCTATCTCCTCAATGCAGGCGATTTTGAATCCCTGTCGGTCCTGGATGGCCTGCACAAAACTTCCGGCCTGTTGCAGGGATTCGTGGGTGCCGGCATCAAGCCAGGCAAATCCTCGGCCCAGAAGCTGGACCTTGAGCTTGTGGCGCTGCAAATACTGACTGTTGACATCGGTTATTTCCAATTCACCACGGGGTGATGGTTTCAGATTGGCGGCGATGTCGATAACGCTGTTGTCGTAAAAATAGATGCCCGGCACCGCATACTTGGATTTTGGGGCAGTTGGTTTTTCCTCGATGCTGATCACCTGTCCGGCGGAGTCGAATTCAACCACGCCGTACCGATTGGGATCTTTGACCAGGTAACCAAAGATGATTCCGCCTTCTTTCAGCCCGGAACACTCTTCCAGCACTTCCGAAAGGCCTTCGCCGTGGATGATGTTGTCCCCCAGGACCAGACAGACGCTCTCGTCACCGATGAATTCCCGACCAAGGATAAAGGCTTGCGCCAATCCGTCCGGCGATGGCTGCGGCAGATAGGAGAAGCGTACTCCGAGATCGGAGCCGTCTCCGAGCAGCTCTTCGAACCGGGGCAGGTCGCGGGGGGTGGAGATGATCAGAATGTCCCGGATCCCGGCCAGCAGCAGGATGGACAGAGGATAGTAAATCATGGGCTTGTCATAGACGGGCAAAAGCTGTTTGCTGGTGCCGAGGGTCAGGGGATAGAGGCGTGTCCCTGAACCGCCGGCCAGAATGATACCTTTCATTATGGAGCTCGTTTGTTGATGGTGGACGATGGGAAATTTTCCATGCCCTATCCAAGACCAGGAGCACGGACAAGCCCAGGCTTATGGCGGTAATGACAAGCCGGGCCGGCTTTGGTACAGACCGCACGACCGGAACAAGAGTCCAGAGGAGATATGATGCGGGTAATATGGAAAAAATGCGAGTTCTCCGGGGAAATGATTCTCGGTCTCGGAAGTGATCACGTCCTGGCTCATGGCTGGATGGACGCAGATGAAGGGTTACGAGCCGGAAGCATACTGACCACCGGTTCCTGTTCGGTGCGCCTGCTTGCCCGTCTGACGCTCAGCCTCGATCAGGACCTTTTCGGGTCCGGCTGGCTGTGTGCGCCGCTTCAAGGACGACCTGATCCCGGTCATTACGACGCCGCTTTGTCCAGGGACGGCTTTTCCGTGGCCTGGATTACCCTCAGTGATAAAGGGGCCAGAGGGGAGCGAGTTGACGCCAGCGGCCCGGCTATTCGCGATACCGTAGCTGCCCAGCTGCCCGTGTCTCTGGCCAGAGGAGTGATCATTCCCGATGAGCCTGAGCTTTTGAAAACAGCCCTGCTCCAATTTTGTCTGCTGCACGGTTTTGATCTGGTGTTTACAACCGGCGGAACCGGAGTTGGTCCCCGAGATATCACCCCGGAGGCGACAATACCGCTGCTCGATAAGCGACTGCCCGGATTTGAACGGGCCATGACCGAAGTTTCCCTGGCCAAGACACCGCATGGCATGATTTCCCGGGCCGTGGCCGGAATCATGGGCCGGTCCGTTGTTGTCAATCTTCCGGGCAGCCCCAAGGCGGTGCGGGAAAACTTGTCCGCGATCCTGCCTGCGCTCAGGCACACCGTGGAAAAACTGCAAGGGGATCCGAGGGATTGTGGACAATAGCCCGGAACGACATTTTTCCGCTGAATTCAAGGATTTCTTTCTTCGTTTTTCCGTGATCCGTCTCGGGATCATGGTTTTCATTCTCGTTCTGGCCATTTCCGAACTGATGAACCTTTCAGATCCGGAAATGCGACTTCAGTTTTACCGCGATCGGCAATATATCTTTTTCTTTGTGGTCGGTTTTGGCCTGAGTATCTACAATATTCTTTCCGGAACAGGATTCATCGGTTCTTTCAGTCATTTCCGCTTTCAGCTTTTTGCAGACATCGTCTTAATCACCTGGTGGGTACTGCTGACCGGAGGTTCGTTCAGCGGTTTTGTTTTTCTTTATCTTCTCTGCTTGTTTTTCTACGGCCGGATGACCGGTTTTTTGACCATACTGATGGCATCGCTGCTGGTCTGGGTGCTTCTTTTCGCTGTTTCCTGCATTCAGTTTTATTATCCCATGTACTGGGATCAGGTTCATATCCGGGGTTCGGATCTGGCCTACAATTACAGCCTGATGACGCTGGCCCTGATTCTGGTGGCTTCCCTGGTGCGCATCAGCAGGACAACGGAAAAGAACTTGCTGCACAGGGTTGTTGAGCAGGAAAAAGCCCTGCGACAGTCTGAAGAGCTGAAATACAAGGTTTTTGATTGGATTGATGCCGGTTTGATTCTTGTCAATCGAGACGCCAGAATCACCTCCATCAATCAGAAGGCTCTGGATTGCCTGTCCGGCTTGGATCGCAACGGTGTTATCGGCCGGGATTTCAGCAATTTTTTTCCCGAGTTTCTTTCTTTCTGGACTGAACGATCGGCAGTGCTGCCGAGGAACATGGTGAAAAGCGCCGACGGCCAGCGTGTTTTCGGATTCAAGATGACCGAATTGCCCGAAAACCAGGGCTGGATGATCCTTTTTTCCGATATCACCGAATTCCAACGCCTTGAGAAACAGGTCAAGGAAATGGAAAAACTGGCCACTGTCGGTGAACTTGCCGCCGGACTGGCCCATGAGATGAAAAATCCCCTGGCCGGAATCAAGACCAGTTTGCAACTCCTGTTGTCCAATGATCTGGAAAAGCAATTCGCGCAGCGTCTGTCCAATGTCATTTTGCGCGACATTGACCGTCTTGATTTTCTGCTGAAGGATTTCCTGATTTTTGCCCGTCCCCAGCTGCCAAACCCCGAACCTTTGGATCTGGACGCCGAAATCAGACATATCCTCATGCCGCTGCGCCTGCAGTATCCTCTGGTGCGTATCGAGGCTGATCTTGACTCCGAGCCGTATCACTTTGACCGCAATCAATTTCACCAGATCATGATCAATCTGTTGGTCAACGCTTTCCAGGCCCTGGAAGGAAGGCTCAAACCCACGATCAGGATTTTTGAAACCCGGGACAGCCAGGGACGCACCCTGGTTGTTGCCGACAATGGCCCCGGTTTGGACGACAAGGTCCTCAAGAATTGTTTTGATCCTTTTGTGACGACCAAACCTGTCGGCACGGGGCTTGGGTTGTCCATTGCCCGGCGTCTCGCGGCCCAGAACAAGACATTCATTGAACTGGTCAATAATCCTGAAGGCGGGGCCAGGGCGCTTCTGGTGCAAAGTCCTTCTTTTTTCCGCATTGCCGCTGATCAAGAGGATATACCGTGACCGACTTTATTGCCGACCTGCACATCCACTCCAGATTTTCCCGGGCCACAAGCAAACACCTCACTCCCCGCAACCTGGCGGCCTGGGCTTCCATCAAGGGAATCGACATTCTGGCCACCGGAGATTTCACCCATCCAGGGTGGATGGAAATCATCACCGAACAACTTGAAGCCCTGGACAACGGTCTTTTCCGCCTGCGCGAAAACCAGGGCCTTTGCTCCGAGCTTCCATGGTTTCAGGGAGATATCGAAGGCGACCGGATCCGTTTCATCCTCTGCACCGAGATCAGTTCCATCTATAAGAAAAAAGGCAGGGTGCGCAAAATTCACAACCTGGTCTTTATGCCGTCCCTGGACGCGGCTCGAAGGCTCAACACGCGGTTGGCCCAGGTCGGCAATTTGGCCTCGGACGGACGGCCCATTTTGGGACTCGATGCCAAGGATCTGTTGGAAATGGTCCTGGAAACAGACCCGCTGGCCTTTCTGGTTCCGGCCCATATCTGGACGCCCTGGTTTTCCCTGTTCGGTTCCAAGTCCGGTTTCGACTGCATCGAGGACTGCTTCGAGGATCTGAGCCCGGAAATTTTCGCCCTGGAAACAGGTCTGTCCTCTGATCCGGAAATGAACTGGCTGTGGAGCCACCTTGATCGTTTTGCGCTCATCTCCAATTCCGACGCCCATTCCGGTGAAAAGCTGGGACGTGAAGTCAATCTGTTCGAGGGCGAGCAGTCCTTTGCGGGGCTGCGTTCAGCCTTGAAGCGGGAGAGCGGATTGACGAGGTTTTCCGGGACCGTGGAATTCTACCCCGAGGAAGGCAAGTATCATCTGGATGGGCATCGGAAGTGTCAGGTTGTGCTTGAACCTCGTGAAACACGAAAACACGGCGGGATATGTCCGGTGTGCGGCAAACCGCTGACCATCGGTGTTCTGAATCGCGTTTTCGAACTCTCGGATCGGGATGAACCCCTTCGCCCCTCCCATCAGCCTCCTTTCGTCTCTTTGGTGCCGTTGATGGAAATTCTGTCCGAGATTCTCGGGGTTGGCCCATCAAGCAAGAAGATCCAGGCCATGTACGCCCAGTTGGTCCATGACTATGGCTCCGAACTGGCTGTTCTGCGCAAGGTGCCCTCGCGTGATCTGGAGCGATCGTCCAAAGCTTTGGCCGAGGCCGTGCGACGGATGCGGCATGGCCAGGTCTTTCGCCATTCCGGATTTGACGGGGAGTTTGGACGGATATCCATGTTTACTGCCGGGGAACTGCTGGAATTGAAACACGGCCGCATGCTGGGCATGGCCGCGACGGTTGCCGCGGCTCCCATCGAGGACGTGGGCCTGCGTTGGCGAAAACCCGCGACCCCTCAGGTCAAGGAAACTCCGGCGGGCCTTCCGGTTGCCAACAGTCTGCAGCAGTCCGCCATCATGGCTGGGCACGGTCCGGTCCTGGTTCTGGCCGGTCCGGGCACGGGCAAGACCCAGACTCTGCTCGGCAGGGTCCGTCATCTGATGGAACAGGGGGCTGATCCGAATCGAATCCTGATTCTGACCTTCACCCGCAAAGCCGCGCGGGAACTCAAGGAACGGTTGCAGCGGATTTGTCCCCATCCGGTTCACGGACCCAAGACCGACACATTGCACGCCCTGGCCCTGGAATACTGGTCTCAGGTCATGGGCGAGAGTCCGACCCTGTTGTCCGAAGACAGCTCCAGGCGTCTTTTTGCCGCGGCAAATCCGACCTTGAGCGGCAAGGCCCTGAAAACTGCCTGGCAGCGCCAGAGCCTGGCCCGTGAGGAGGGAACGCCGGTTCCCGACGAATATACCCGCCGCTATCTGGATCAAAAGGCCAGGTTCAATCTGGTTGATTACACGGATCTGCTTGAATTCTGGTGTGAGCATCTCAGGCTTGGTCATTATATCCCTGCTTTTGATCACGTTTTGGTCGACGAGGTTCAGGACCTTTCTCCGTTGCAGCTCGGGTTGGTCACCTCTCTGGCAGGGAGTGGAGAAGGCTTTTTTGCCATTGGCGACCCGAACCAATCCATTTACGGTTTTCGCGGGGCCGTGCGCGACATCCAGGAGCGGTTGCAGACCCTGTGGCCCCGGGTCAGGATAATCAAACTTGTGCGTAATTACAGGTCTTCTCAGCAGATTTTAAATCTTGCCGCGCATCTGTTTCCGGGCGATGGCCTGATGGCGGAAAAGGACCTGCCGGCCTCGGTTGTCATGTATCAGGCCGGCAGCGCTGAACAGGAAGCGGTCTGGATCGGCGACCGCATCCAGGAACTGTTGGGTGGGACGGGTCACTGGCAGGCTGATCTGCAGACGGGAGCAAACCTTGCCCCGGGCGATATCGCGGTTTTGGTGCGACTCAAGGCCCTGATCCCCCCCTTGCTCAGAATTCTTGATCAGAAGGGAATCCCGTGCAGCGTGCCTGAAGACGAACCCTTTTTTGTCGACAACCGGGTCAGCCTGCTCCTGCGGATGGCCGGCAATGTGCTCGGGTTGCCCGATTTGGATCTTGGTGACCTGCCGCAATGCCCGGAAAACTTGATTGAGAAGGGCCCGTTGGCCATGGCCGTGTTTTTGTCCGAGACGCCGCCGTTTGATGCCCTGTTCTGGAAAAGCAAACCCTTTGTCGACCTGGTCAAGGCGTATCAATCCTGTGCGGGCTGGCAGGGTGTGATCAATATGGTTCATCTGGAAACCGAGTTGTGCGCCATTCGTTCCAGGGCTCAGAAGGTTCAGATCATGACCATGCATGCGGCCAAGGGTCTGGAATTCGAGGTTGTTTTTCTGGCAGGGTTGGAAGAGGGCATCCTTCCTTTTGCCGGCATGGACATGCTGCTGGGCAAAGCCGGAGATGACGGCGGCCCTGATCTGGAAGAGGAGCGCCGTCTGTTCTACGTCGGCCTGACCAGGGCCAAAACCATGATTTTCATGACACATTGCACCAGCCGCAGAATTTTCGGCAAAACCTTGAAGCTCGGCCCGTCTTCCCTGGCGAGATCTCTTCCTCGGACCTTGTTCCGAAAGATTGAGGTCAGACGGCAGACACGACGCACGGAACGGCGACTGAACCTTCTCGGGTTGTCATGAAATTCAGTCTGGCCGCACCATCCTGCGTCATTGCCGATCGGGTCGGACCGAACTGTCGCGTCCTGTCTGAACTGGTTGGGGAAGTGGCTCTCATGCTGCTGGAAACAGAAGGTTGTCTGGCCTACGACAGTCAGGATCTGCCTGCCGACCTGGCCGCGGCCGGGCTGCGATTCCACGCTCATCTTCCCGTGGACCTGCCATGGGATAAAGGCACAGATGCCGTGCTGACAAAGCTGAAAGGGTTGGAACAAAAAATTGCTTTTCTGCAGCCACGTGGCTATGTGCTCCATCCTCCTGCTCCCGGCGAGCTTGGAGCTCTCCTGCAGGCCAGACCTGATCTGGCAGCCGTGCTCTGCCTGGAAAATACGGCCCACAGCGATCTGGCCGAGGTCTGGGACCTGATTGCGGCCTCGAATCTCGGGGTCTGTCTGGATTTAGGACATCTGGTCAGTTACGGACAGGAAGGGATATTGGGCTATCACGGCCTGTTTGAGCGTATCCGCGTCATGCATGTGTATGGTGGAGAATCCGTCCACGGTCACGCCGGACTTCACGCTCTGCCTGATCCGCTTTTGCTGCGCGGGATTCTGGAACAGATCCGTCAGGACTGCGTGCTGGTGGTCGAAATATTTCATCTCGACGAGTTTCGTTCATCTCTGGATCTGCTTCGATCCTGGCTTGATGCCTGGGGTTTTGACCATGATTGACCTTGTGCTCGGCGGCAATAAATCCGGCAAGTCTGATTTCGGACTTGAACTGCTGGGCAGGAGTCCCGGTCCTTGGACCATGGTTGTCACGGGAAAGTCCATGGATCTGGCTTTCCGGGATCAGATCATGGCTCATCGTCAAAGCCGGGACAAAATGATTCCCGTGCGCGAGGTCGGCGCTGATCTGACCGGGGTTTTGCGCGATTGCGAGGATCAGGGCGCGGTACTGGTCGATAGTCTGGATTTCTGGATGTTCGTGCTGGGTCAGGAAATGGATCGTGCGGGCCGGCAAGCGGTTTGCGAAGAATTCGTCGAACTGCTCCGGACATGGCAGGGGGGACGACTCATTCTGGTTTCCACGGAAATGGGTCTTGGTCCCTTGGCCTTTGACGGCGGATTGCGGGCCTTTGCCCGTGATCTGGGGCAGCTCAATCGTGAAATTGCCAGGGTCAGTGCAAGCGTGTATCTGGTCGTTGCCGGTTTGGCCCAAAAACTCAAGTGAGCAGGTCATGGCCTATTTTCGAAAGCTTGATCAAAAACTAGTTAAGCTCCAGGAACTTTTTAATAAAAATGAGCGTTGGCTGATTTTGATCAATGCCGATCCGGATGCCTTGGCCTCGGCCATGGCATTGAAGCGCATACTGGCCGGTCGGGTGGAGCAGGTGGGCATTGCCCATGTCAATGAGATTTCCCGGCCGGACAACCTGGCCATGATCCGGCATTTGCGCATTCCCACCAAGAAGCTGACTCCGCCGCTTATCGCCCAGTATGATCGTTTCGCTCTGGTCGATTCCCAGCCTCACCACCATCCCGACTTTGCCTCGTTGCGTTTTTCCGTGGTCATCGACCACCACCCCAAAGTTGCGGGTACGCCGGTGGATGCGGACTTTGTCGAGATTGTTTCCGAATACGGCTCCAATTCGACCATCCTGACCGAATATCTCTACAATCTAGGCCTGCGGCCCGGAAAGCTTCTGGCCACGGCTCTTTTGTACGGCATCAAGACCGACACCCAGAGCTTTGAGCGGGAATTCCACGACAACGACATGAAGGCGTTTCGCTACCTGTCGAAATTTTATAACAAACCCTTGTTGCACAAGATCATTCGTTCGGAATTTCGTCTGGAGTGGCTCAAGTATTTCACCCAGGCCTTTCGCAAAATGCGGGTCATGGGCAAGACCATCACCATCTTCATGGGCAAGGTTGATTCTTCGGACATTCTGGTCATACTGGCCGATTTTTTCCTGCGCGTGCACGGGCTGTCCACGACCATGGTCAGCGGCATCCATGAAGACAAGTTGGTGGTGGTCTTTCGCGGTGACGGCCTGCGTCGGGACATGGGCAAGTTTGCCAAGCGTCTGTTCGGGGATGTGGGCTCGGCCGGCGGTCACAAGTCCATGGCCAGGGCCGAGATTCCCATGGAGAAGATCGGCTGCCAGCACGCCAGCCAGTTTGTGTGGGAACGTCTGCATACCGGCACCGAGACAAAGAAAAAAAAGAAGGAAGAGGTCAACGGAGCCGACGAGGCCTGACCGTTGTCCGTACCCGGAGGGGGCATGAGTTTGCAGGAACGGCTCGGATTGAAAACCGAGCCACTTTTTTTGATCGACGGCCATGCCTTTATCTACAGGGGCTTCTACGCCTATCCGGACTTCAAGCGATCCGACGGCTTTCCGACCAGCGCCATGTATATCGTCTTCAAGCTGGTCCTGAGAATTCTGCGCGAGGAAAAGCCCGGTCATCTCGTTTTTGTCACTGACGGCAAGGGACCCAACTTCCGCCACGAACTTTATTCCTCCTACAAAGCCAACCGTCCTTCCATGCCGGAAGGACTGGCCGTGCAGCTTGATCCGCTCAAAGCCGGTCTACGTCTGCTCGGCGTTCCCGTGCTGGAAGCCGAAAACGGCGAGGCCGATGATTATATCGCTTCTCTGGCCGCATCCCACAAGGGCGGTTGCAGTGTCGTCATCGTCGGCGCGGACAAGGATTTGCGCCAATGCCTTGATCAGGATGTGGTCATGTGGGACCCGGCCCAGGGTAAGGAAAAAATCATCACCGTTGACGACTTCAGACAGGAAACAGGTCTGCAACCGCAGCAGTGGGCCGATTATCAGGCCATGATCGGCGATTCGGCCGACAACATTCCGGGCATTCCCAAGGTCGGCCCCAAGACGGCCATGGGGCTTTTGCGACGCTTCCCAAGCCTTGATCTGCTCAAGGCGGGTTTTGACCGCCTGACGGCCAAGGAACAGACCCTGCTTGGTCCGCACATGGAACAGGTCTTTGTGTATCGACAACTGACCACGTTGCGCACGGATCTTTGCCCCGTTGGCCTCGACGAGCTGGCTTTGAGGCCGGTTCAGCCCGGAATCATGGATTTTTTTCAGGAGTACGAGTTTCGTTCCCTGACGGCCGAACTGAAAAAGCTGAGCGGATCCGCACCGGCGGCGCAGAATCTGTCCAAGCCGGACGCGACCGACAAAACCGCTCAGACCGACAACGTTGCGGAGGCCGGGCGAAACGAGCACATGGAGCAGCGTCTTGTTCCATCGCTTCCGTCCCTGAGCGGGCTGGACGTCGGACTGTACGGCGATGGCCAGAAATGGATCCTGGGAACGGATCAGGAAGAACTGATCTATATGGGACAGGTTGGAGATCTGACCAGGGCCCTGGCCGGAGCCCGGGTCTTTGTCCCTTCGTACAAAAGCGTGTTGGAGAAAGGACAGCTGGACCTGAGTCTTTGCCGCGAGATCTTTGATCTTGAGCTGGCGGCCTATCTGCTTTCGCCGGAAGAGCGCAATTACAGCCTGGATCGCATTCTGGACGGCCTGGGTGAAGAACTGGAAGCGCATCCGGACAATCGTGGGCGCTGCGTGTTGAGCGCGGGCCGCGTGCTTCTGGCCAGATTGGCCGGGTCAGAGCTTCTCGATTTGCTCCGGCAGTTGGAGATGCCCCTGACCCGCGTGCTGGTCGCCATGCAGGAGCGCGGCATTTGTATCAGTTCCGAAAGTTTCCGTTCGTTTCTGATCATGGTTCAAGGGGAATTGGACAGGCTGACCGCCGGCATCCACGCCATGGCCGGCGGTGAATTCAATATCCGCTCCAGCCAGCAGCTGGCGGACGTGCTTTTCTCCAGGCTGGGACTGGCCAGCAAGCAGAAAACACCGGGCGGAGCCCAGTCCACGTCCAGTAGCGTCTTGGAAGGTTTGGTCCAGGCTCATCCCATTGTGGCCGAAGTACTTGAATTCCGGATGTACGAGAAACTGCGCTCCACATATCTGGAGCCATTGCCGGCCCTGGCTGACGCCAGGGGCAGGGTGCACACCACGTTCAATCAGCTGGCCACGGCCACGGGGCGGCTGTCCAGCAGCAATCCGAACCTGCAGAACATCCCTATCCGCGGCGCTCTTGGACCCCGCATGCGCTCCTGTTTTATCGCTCCTGCGGGAGCAGTTCTCGTGGCCGCCGATTATTCCCAGATCGAGCTCAGGGTTCTGGCCCATATGTCCGGGGATCCGACCCTGCTTGACGCCTTTGCCCGGGGCGACGACATTCATGTCCGCACCGCCAAGATCCTGTTCGACAGCGTTGAAGTCACCCCGGACGAGCGCCGCAAGGCCAAGACCATCAATTTCGGCCTTCTTTACGGCATGGGGCCGCAGAAACTGGGTCGCGAACTTGGCATTTCGCTCAAGGAAGCCAAGGAGTTCATTGCTGTCTATTTTGAAAAATTGTCCAGGGTGCGCGGTTTTTACGAGGAGATTGAGGCCGGGGCCAAATCGCTTGGCTATGTGACCACCCTGGCCGGCAGGCGGCGCATGTTGCCCGAAATCAATTCCCGTAACGTCAATCTGGCCCAGCAGGCTCGGCGCATGGCCATCAATACCGTGGTGCAGGGCTCGGCCGCGGACATCATCAAAATGGCCATGCTGGAAGTGGACAAGAGCCCGGTTATTGGTGAATTAGGGGCCAGCCTGATTTTGCAGATTCATGACGAACTTGTGCTCGAAGCCCCGGCGGCTCACGGCCGGAAGGTCGGCGAGGCCGTGGCCGGGATCATGGCAGGAGTCTACCCCTTGGCCGTACCCCTGGCTGTGGACTGGGGACTTGGACAGGACTGGAACGAAGCCCACCATTAAATCATAAACTCCGGACGCAGAATGTTGAATAAACTTCGATTGCTGACCCCTGGCCCGACACCTTTGCCCGAAGAAGTGCGTTTGGCCCTGGCCAAGGACATGATCCATCATCGCAAGCGTGATTTTGTGCACGTCATGGAAAAAATCCAGCCCGGATTGCAGTATCTTTTCGGCACAAAAGAGCAGGTTCTCCCTCTGTCCTGTTCCGGCACCGGGGCCATGCATGCGGCCGTGACCAATCTTTTTGCCCCGGGTGAGAAAGTCCTGGTCATTGAGGCCGGAAAATTCGGCGAACGTTGGCGGGAAATCGCCCAGGCCCACGGTCTTGGTGTCGAGTCCTTGATTTTGGACCCCGGCTTGGCGGTAGACGCCCAGAGCGTGCGCAATCTTCTTGACGCCGACCCGGGCATCAGCGGTGTGCTGGTCCAGGCTTCTGAAACATCCACCGGCGTCCTGCATCCGGTGCATGAACTTGGTGCAGTGACCCGGGACAGAAATGTTCTTCTGGTGGTCGATGGCATTTCCGCTGTCGGCATTTCACCTTGTCCCATGGATCTCTGGGGCATGGACTGTCTGCTGACGGGATCGCAAAAGGGGCTGATGCTGCCTCCGGGCCTGGCATTGCTGGGGCTGAGCCGGCGGGCCTGGGACAAAGTCGAGTCCGTGAAACCGTCCAATTTTTATTTCAATCTTCTGGCTGAGCGCAGCAAGAGCGCGCAGCACCAGACCCTGTTCACCTCGCCGGTCAACCTGCTGCAGGGCCTGGCCGTCAGCCTGGATCTCTTTCGGGAGCAAACCCTGGACGAGGTCTACCGCAAACAGTGGGCCCTGACCCGCATGGTCCGTTCCGGCGTGGCCAGTCTGGGCCTGGAATTGCTGGCCACGTCCCATTTCACCTGGGGCTTGACGTCCATCAAGCTGCCCGAGGGCGTGGACGGCGGATTGGTGCTGCAGAAGGCCGCCGAATACGGCGTGATTATGGCCGGCGGTCAGGGTGAGCTGAAAAAGAAACTCGTCCGCCTGGGGCACATGGGACACGTCGACTGGAGCGACGTTCTGGCCGGGCTGCACGCCCTGCGCCAGGGTCTGCATGGCGCTGGCGGGTATTCCGCCGCCCGGACGTATCTGGAGGATGCGGTGCTGGCCTATGAAGCCGCGTTGGCCGAGGGCTACCCTGTTTTTTGACCCGGAGCCGGCAAGCACCGATCGCAGGCTGCCGGACACCAAGGAGAAGGTATGAGCGAAGAGACGAAACTATCCGAGGAATATGAGGAGTTGTCCTGTGTCTGTTCCGAATTGCCGCAACTGGATTTCGGGACATTTGTCCTGTCCATGAGTTCTTCGGCCCTGGTGCATCTGGGCGAGGTTCCGGAGCCTGAGAGCGGGCAGGTGATGGAAAACATTCTGGCCGCCAAGCAGACCATTGATATTTTGTGCATGCTGGAACGCAAGACCAAGGGCAATCTCACCCCGCAGGAAGGGCGGCTGCTGCGGGATATGCTTTTTGAACTGCGCATGAAGTACGTACAGAAGGTCAAGTAGGAGACAGAGATGTTCAAGGTCGGATTGGTCGGTGTGACCGGCTACACAGGAATGGAATTGACCCGCATCCTGCTTGGTCATCCCCAAATGCGTTTGACGCAGGTCACGTCGCGCAAGGAAGCCGGACAGCCCCTGGCCGCGATCTACCCGTTTTTGCAGGGCACGGATCTTGGCGCTCTGGAGATTGCGACTCCCGACAGCAGCAGTCTGGCCGACCAATGTGATCTGGTTTTTCTGGCCGTACCCCACGGCACGGCCATGGAGATGGCCGCCGAGTTGCGTTCAAAAGGAGTGCGCGTGGTCGATCTGAGTGCGGATTTCCGGCTGCGCGACCGCCAAACCTACGAAACCTGGTACAACGTCGAACATACCCGCGCCGATCTGCTGCCGCAGGCGGTATACGGATTGCCGGAGCTCTACGCCGAGGAGATCAGGACCGCCTCTTTGGTCGCCAATCCCGGGTGTTACCCCACCTCGGCCATTCTGGCCCTCTATCCGGCGCTGGCGGCCGGATTGATCCGGAGCGAGGATCTGGTCATCGATTCCAAGTCCGGGACCTCCGGCGCAGGTCGCAAGGCCGCTGTCGGCACGCTGTTTTGCGAAGTGGCCGATACCTTTCGCGCCTATAATCTGACCAAGCACCGTCATACTCCGGAAATCGAACAGGAGCTGGCACGGGCAGCGGGAATGGACATCTGTTTGTCGTTTAACACCCACCTGCTGCCCATCAACCGCGGAATTCTGACAACGGCCTACGCCAAGCTTTCTGCCGACGTCGGAACGGACGAGATCAGAGCCTGTTACGAAAAGTTTTACGCCGGCAAGAAGTGGGTTCGGTTGATGCCTGCTGGGGTTCTGCCGGAAACGCGCTGGGTGCGCGGCACCAATTTCTGCGACATCGGGTTGGTTACGGACTCTCGAACCAACCGGCTCATCGTTGTTTCAACCATTGACAATCTTTGTCGTGGCGCGTCCGGACAGGCCGTGGCCAACGCCAACCTGATGCTCGGACTAGGTGAGGACGCCGGTTTGCCCGTGGCGCCCCTCATGCCGTGAACCATTATGAACGAACAACAGTCTGATCAACTCTACGACAAAATTTTTGTCGCCCGGCAGCCTATCTTTACTGCCGATATGGAAATCTGGGGCTATGAACTGCTTTTTCGCCACGGTGAAAATGTGCAGGCAGCGGTCATCACCGACGGAGACCAGGCCACGACCCAGGTCATTGCCGACGGCTACACCCTGGCGATTCAGGGCATGCGGAAAAACGCCAAGGCGCTGATCAATTTTCCGCGCAACGTGTTGATCAGCCACGCACCGTATGTTCTTCCGTCGGACCGGTGCGTGGTGGAGATTCTGGAAACCGTGCATCCCGAACCGGAAGTCATGGACGCCTGCCTGGAATTGAAAAATCAGGGTTATATCCTGGCTCTGGACGATTTTGTCGGCGAACCGGGGTTTGAGCCCCTGTGTGAAATGGCTGACATCGTCAAAGTTGACATCCTGAACAAAACCCCGGCCGAGGTCATGGCCATTGTCAAAGGGCTGTCGCGCTACAAGGCACAGCTTTTGGCAGAGAAGGTGGAAAACCTCGACATGTTCAAGGTTTGCAAGAATCTGGGTTTTGTCTACTTTCAGGGATACTTTTTCAGCAAGCCTGAAGTCATACCGGGCCGCAAGCTTTCGGCCAGCCAGATCACCAAGGTCAAGCTGCTGAAGGAGCTGAGCGACTCGGATACGGAAACGGAACGTCTGGTCGACATTATCCAGACCGACCTGTCGATTTCCTATCGTCTGCTACAGTATATCAATTCGGCCCGCTTTGGCTTTCAGAACAAAATCGAATCCATTCATCGCGCGGCGACCATGCTCGGTCGCCAGAATTTGCGGCAGTGGCTGCAGGTCATCATTCTCTCCGACATGAACGGCACGGACAAGGCCCAGGAACTGGTGCGCATTTCGGTCCAGCGCGGTCGCACATTGCAGCTTCTGGCAGCAGATCGACGGACCCCTTTCAGCAGCGACGGCATGTTTCTGCTTGGTTTTTTCTCCGTGCTCGACGCCATTTTGGATCAGTTCATGGATCAGCTCTTGGAAGATATTCCCCTTGATTCAGGCATCAAGGAAGCATTGGTTGATTCGCGCAGCGACCATGCAGTCTGGGTTGAATTGCTCGATATGATTGATCGGTGCAATTGGATGGAGCTATCCCGTGTTGCCGGACAACTGGGTCTGCCCGTGTCCGCCGTCAGCCTTGCCGCGTTGGAGGCTTCGACCTGGACCAAAGAAATGATGGCCGGCTGACCTTTTGTTGACGTTTTCCGAACCCCCACTGGACGACCATGTTTGAGCCATTCCTGCACCCCGTTCTTTTTCCGATTCTGGCTTTTTTTCTCGGCTTGTGCCTGGGCAGCTTCTACAATGTCTGCGTGCACCGCTACCTGGTCGGCCAGTCCGTGGTCAGACCGGGTTCTCATTGTCCGGCCTGCGGTCACGTGTTGTCCTGGTGGGAAAACATTCCTGTCTTGTCATACGTGCTGCTGGGTGCCAAATGCCACAACTGTAAGGGAAAAATCCATTGGCGCTATCCTGCGGTGGAGCTTTTGTCCGGAGTGCTGGCCCTGCTCTTCGCCCTCAAGTTCGGACCGACCCTGTCATGGCTGGTTTACATGGTGTTTCTGGGTGTTTTTCTGGTCGCCAGCTTCATTGATCTGGACTCCTATATCCTGCCCGATGTTCTGACCTATCCGGCGGCGCTGCTGGCCCTGTCCACACCGCTTTTCATGCCCGTGGGCTGGGTCGAGACCGTGTCCGGATCCCTTGTCGGGGCCGGCATGTTTCTTGTCGTCCAGCAGGCCTATTTGCGTTTGCGCGGGCTGGACGCCCTGGGCACAGGGGACATCAAACTCATGCTCAGCCTTGGCGCGCTGGTGGGGCTGTCCCTGCTGCCGATCATGATTCTGCTTTCGGCCTTGACGGCGCTGCTCGTCTCCATTGTCTATCTGCGTCGTCCCGAATCTTCGGGCCTGAGGACGGCCATACCCTTCGGCCCTTTTCTGTGCCTTGGAGCGATTTTGACCTTGTTGTGGGGAGACTCGCTCGCTTTGTTATTGGTCGTGCACTAGATGTGTTATTATTTTTAAAAACGTACTCAAGGCGCTGTTATATTTGTTGTTTGATTGACCAAAGCGTCGTTCTTTGTTGACGTAACATACCTCTTGGACTAGCAGAAATTCCCAAAAAACAGGTTTCGCGCATTCCTTGCCCGTGCCCATAGCAAGCAGTCAACCGGCCTTGGCGGTTGACTTTTTTATAGTGGTGTTGCTGGTGACTGGATTTATTGCAAGGAGGTTGTTTGTCTATGCTAGTCCCGCAGATGTTAGTGATCAGCATCATCCTGCCGTTTGTCGCGGCCGGGTTGTGTCTGATCAATGCCCCAGCCCTGAGGTCCATGCTGGTTATGGGAACCGGCGTGGTCGTCTCGCTCGCATCGCTTTTTTTGGTGCAAGCAGGGACATTTTCTCTGTCCCCTGAAACTGTTTTTGGGATCAATCCGGACGGGTTGATCGCGTTTCTCGACTTCGCGCTCCTTTTCGTCATCCTGGGCATAAGCTATCAGCTCAAGAATAAGCTCATTGCTATCTTGACCCTGCTGCAGATCGTGCCCCTGGCATTCCTTGAACTGTTCATGCATCCGGGCGAAAACGTCGGGCCGGCGCTGTATGGCGATCAGTTCTCCATGATCATGTGCATGGTCATTTCCATCATCGGTTCCCTGATCTGTATCTACGCCCTGCCTTACATGAAGGAACACGAGCATCACCTGAAGCTGACATCGTCGCGTCAGGGCCGTTTCTTTTTCTTCATGATCCTTTTCCTCGGGGCCATGAACGGGCTTGTTTTTTCGAACAATCTTCTGTGGCTGTACTTTTTCTGGGAAGTGACCACCTTCTGCTCGTTCATGCTCATCAAGCATGACGGCACGGACATCGCGGTCAAGAATGCCACCCGCGCCCTGTGGATGAACATGCTGGGCGGCGTGGCCTTTGTCTTCGCCATGATCATTTTCCGCTCTCAGGGTCTGCCCCTGTCCTTGCAGGAAATTCTGGCCGCCGGTCCGACCTCGGCCATGATTCTTTTGCCCGTGGGTCTGTTGTGTTTCGCCGGTTTCACCAAGGCGGCCCAGGTTCCGTTCCAGAGCTGGCTGTGCGGCGCCATGGTCGCGCCTACGCCCATTTCGGCCCTGCTGCACTCAAGCACCATGGTCAAGGCCGGCGTATATCTGGTAATTCGTCTGGCTCCGGCCTTTGCCGGCACCATCTTCAGCAACTATGTGGCCCTGTTCGGCGCCTTTACCTTTCTGGTCACGGCAGTCCTGGCCCTGTCCCAGAGCAATGGTAAGAAAATCCTGGCCTATTCGACCATCAGCAACCTGGGCATGATCATTGCCTGTGCCGGCATCAACACGCCGGCAGCCATTGCCGCAGCCGTGCTGCTGATTGTCTTCCACGCCATTTCCAAGGCGCTCATGTTCCTGTGCGTCGGCACCATCGAACAGAAGATCGGGAGCCGGGACATTGAGGACATGCGCGGATTGATCAGTGTCATGCCCAAAACGGCCATGCTCGCAGCCATCGGCATCGTGACCATGTTTCTGCCGCCGTTCGGGGCCCTGCTGTCCAAATGGATGGCGGTTGAGGCTTCGGCCCAATTGCCCCTGGTGGTCATGATGCTGGCACTGGGTTCTGCCTTGACCATGGTTTTCTGGGGCCGCTGGCTCGGTCTGCTCATGACTTCCGTGGTTCCTTCCCAGCCGTTGCAGGCTGAAGAGCAGTCCGCGCTGATCCGCTTTCCGCTGGTCAGTCTGGCCGTGGCGGCCGTGGTGATCAGCTTTGTGGCTCCCGGTCTGTACACGTCCATGGTCTTGCCGGTGCTGGAGCGTTTCTATTCCACGGATCTCTACGTTGCAGCTCGCGGAGTTATCTCTAACAATATCGGTATGTTTGCACTTTATCCGATCTTCGTGGTCCTGGCACTGGGCGTGATTTACGCGGTGCGGGCCTCGTCGGCCAAGCGCTTTTTCAAACGCGGCGCCTATGTCACTCCGTATGTCTGCGGTCTGCAGGACAGCGGTGATGATCGGAAGCTGGGTTTCAAGGGGCCTCTTGGGATCTGGTGTGATTTCAAGACAACCAATTACTACATGGAAAATATCATTGGCGAAAAGAGGATCACGACGTGGATCAATCTTGTCGCCATCGGCATACTGATCATCTTGCTGGCGGGGGTGTTCTAAATGGAAATCAAAACAATTGCCTATGTCATCCTGGCTGTTCTTCTGAGTCCCATTGTCGGCGGCCTGTTGGCCGGTATTGATCGACGGCTCACCGCATGGTGCCAGGGTCGTTTTGGTCCGCCCATTCTCCAGCCTTTTTACGACGTCATCAAGCTGCTCGGCAAAGAACGGCAGGTGGTCAACTACTGGCAGATTTTCTGCGTGCACATGTATCTGTTGTCGTCCGTGCTGTGCATCGCCCTTTTTGCCATGCAGGCCGACTTGCTGATGATCTTCTTCGTCATGACCATCGGCGCGGTGTTCATGGTTGTCGGCGCTTTGGCCGTACCGTCGCCGTACTCGCAGCTCGGCGCGCAGCGCGAGTTGATCCAGATGCTGACCTATGAGCCGCTCTTGATCATCGTCTTTGTCGGCATTTACTTTGTCACCGGCAGCTTCAAGATCGACGACATTCTGGCGTACGACCGGCCCATCTTCCTGGCCCTGCCGCTTATGTACCTGGTCCTGACCTTTGCCCTGACCATCAAACTGCGTAAATCGCCCTTTGACATTTCGACCAGCCATCACGCTCACCAGGAAGTGGTGCGCGGCGTGCTGACCGAATACTCCGGACCCTATCTGGCCATTCTGGAAATCGCTCACTGGATCGACATCGTGCTTATCCTGGCTATCTGCAGCCTGTTCTGGAGCACCAGCTGGATCGGCATCGTGATTCTTCTGGCCGTAACCTACATGGCTGAAATCATCATCGACAACGTGACGCCCAGAATGACCTGGAAGTGGATGCTGAGCTATGTCTGGGCAGTGGGCATCAGCCTGTCTTTGTTCAACATGGCGCTGTTGTACGCCAAGTCCTTCTAAGCATATTACCGAACGGAGTACGGATATGGGTTTTTTTCAAGAACTGCTGCATACATCCAGGATGAAGTCGCCCTGGCTCATTCATTTCGATTGCGGGAGCTGCAACGGATGCGACATTGAGATCCTGGCCTGCCTCACCCCGGTCTATGATGTGGAACGATTCGGCATTCTGAATATCGGCAATCCCAAGCACGCCGACGTGCTGGTTGTGTCCGGCACGGTCAACCCCAGAAACGCCAAAGTCCTCAAGAATATCTACGACCAGATGCCCGAGCCCAAGGCGGTTATCGCTATCGGGGCCTGCGGCACTTCGGGCGGGGTTTTCCGCGAGGCCTACAACGTGCTGGGCGGTGTGGACAAGGTTATCCCGGTTGATGTCTATGTGCCAGGTTGCCCGTCCAAGCCCGAGGCCATCATTGATGGCGTGGTCCTGGCCTTGGAAAAATTGAAACAGCGTCAGCCGGACAAGAATACCGAGCCTCTGGTCGAGGACCTGAAAAAGGCCCGGGAATTTTATGAAAACCGTCAAGATCGTCAGGTAACGGGGTAAGGTATGGCATTTGAAACATTGAATCTGGCAAAATCACAGCTGGTGGGCGAAGTGCAGAACCTGAAAAACAAGGGGTACCGCTTCGTGACCATGACCTGTGTCGATCTCGGCGACAGCCTTGATTTGATCTATCATTTTGACCTTAACCTGGAGATGGTGCACCTGCGCATCACCCTGCTCAAGGGAGACACGGCGCCCAGCATCTCCGGAGTCTTCTTTGCCGCCCTGATCATCGAAAATGAGACCAAGGACCATTTCGGAGTGCATTTTGAGGGAATGGCCTTGGATTTCGGAGGCAACTTGTACCTGGAAGAAGAGGTCAAGAAGTATCCTTTCTGTAAAGTCACTGTCGGCAAAACCGAAACAGCCGGGGAGGGTGCCTGATTATGTCGACCATTGTACCTTTTGGACCCCAGCATCCGGTTCTGCCCGAACCCTTGCACCTGAAGCTGGTGCTTGAGGATGAAATCGTCAAGGAAGCGTTGCCCACATTGGGCTACGTGCACCGTGGTCTGGAAACCCTGGCCTCCATTCGCGACATGGATCAGATGGTCCAGATCGTGGAGCGTGTTTGCGGCATCTGCAGCTGCATCCACGCCCACACCTACTGCATGTGCATCGAAGGCCTCATGGGCATCGAAGTGCCCCAGCGGGCCGACTATCTGCGGATCATCTGGTCCGAGTTGCACCGCATGCATTCGCACCTGCTCTGGCTTGGCCTATTGGCTGACGCTTTCGGCATGGAGAGTCTGTTCATGCACGCCTGGCGCATCCGCGAACGGGTCATGGATGTGGCCGAGGCCACGGCCGGCAACCGGGTCATCATTTCCGTCAACAAGATAGGTGGCGTGCGGCGCGACATGAGCGTCGATCAGCTGCGCTGGATCTCCCAGGTCATCGACGAGCTGGAGGGCGAGCTGGACAAGATCAAGCCTGTGCTGACCAACGACTACACGGTTAAGAAGCGAACCGTGGGCATTGGCGTTGTCAACTATCAGCAGGCCTACGAAATGGGCGCGGCCGGTCCGCAGCTGCGCGGATCCGGCGTGGCCCAGGACATCCGCATGACCGGCTACAGCGCGTACAAGTACATTGATTTCGAACCGGTGGTGGAAAAGGATGGCGACAGCTACGCCCGAACCATGGTTCGCTTCCGTGAACTCTATCAGTCCATAGACATCGTGCGTCAGCTCATTGCCAAAATCCCGGATGGAGAAATCTCCACCAAGGTCAAAGGCAAGCCCGTGGGCGAAATCGTCTGTCGGTCCGAGCAGCCGCGCGGCGAGCTTTTATATTACGTCAAGGCGACAGGGGGCAAATATCTGGATCGCGTTCGCATCCGCACTCCCACATTTGCCAATGTGCCGCCACTGCTGGCCATGTTGCCGGGGTGCGAAATGGCCGACGTGCCGGTTATTGCCCTGTCCATTGATCCCTGCATCAGCTGCACCGAGCGTTAAGGAGGGCCTATGCTTGACATGACAGCAACCGTGGTCAGGAATTTTCTGACCAAATCACATACGCGCCTCTATCCGTTCGAAGTCAGAGAAGTCTTCGAGAACGTGCGCGGCAATCTCGACGTCAATATCGAGGAATGCATTCTGTGCGGCATGTGCCAGAAGAAATGCCCGTCCCAGTGCATCACCGTGGACAAGGACGCCAAGACCTGGACCGTTGATCCTTACTCCTGCGTATACTGCGGCGTTTGCGTCGAGCATTGCCCGACAGACTGCATGTTTATGCCCAAGGAGTATCGCAAACCGGCCAAAGTCAAGGAGAACAATCAGCTGCTCCAGCTGAAAGGGCCTGAAAAGAAGAAGAAAGCCAAAGAGTAAGACCGATTACGGCCGCCTCTGCAAAGGGGCGGCTTTTTTTACGACAAATACGCCTTGGCGATGAGGTAAAGATCAGGGTAAGGGACGGACGATTTGACGGCCGACATCATCTGAATGGACAGGTCCATCTTGGATTCCATGGATTCCAGGATTTCCTTTTTGACCAGATTGAGGCGAAACTTGACGAAGTCATAGTCGAATCCGTCGCAAATAAGGGCCAATCCATCCTTGAAATACTGGGAGGATATGTATTCCTGGTAGTCCAGCAGGGAGTTGGCTCCGCTTCGCCGGGCCAGCATGCAGTAAAAAATGAGATTGATGATCAAGGCTTCGATCTTGAGTCGGTGATCGATATTCAGGAATTTCTTCTTGTTCAGCTCCGCGTTGTCCAGATTCTTCAGGATGACCTGGGCAACTTCAAAGACCTGCTTTTCGAAAATGGGCGCAATGTGGAATTTGGACAGAAAGCGGATCATGACTTTCTGGGGATTCTCCTTGGAAACGATACCGAGCAATCCAATGGCCATCAGTACATATTTGCGATGAAGTTCTGCCAGGATGTTGGCTTTTCGCACTCTGGCCAGGGTTTCGCAGCGCTCAGGGGTGAAGGAGGATGCGGCGAGTTCGAGCAGAAATCGGATTTGCGGCTCCTTGGTGTGCTTGGCTTCGTCAAGGATGAACGTGTCGTTTTTTTTCTTGGAATCAAGAGTTTTTTTGACGGAAAGCCAGTAAGCGGCCACGCCTTCGAGCGGCATTTCCATGAGGTCGAATTCCGGGGGGGCGGAAACGGACCTGGCGCTGGTGCCTGTCAGCAACTGCGCCACTTGATCGTTGATGTTTCCGTCCGGATGCATAACGCTAGTCGAAGCAGAATTCGAGGGTGAAGGTGCCTGCTTCACAGGAAAAGGGGATGGCCATGGCCATGGAAGAGGTCATGTGGGCGATGGTATGGTTGTCCCCCATGATGACCGACGGCGTTGAGCCTTGGAGCTTGATGCCCAGGTCGACCAGTCCGACCCTGGCCTGTCCAGAGATCATGTTGGTGATCTCGCCGACCGCGTCCTGAACATCCTGCATGATGTCCTCAATGGCGTCGCCAAGCATCTGCTTGACTATGTGCACAGCGGTTTTGCGATCAAAGGAAATGGAGAAAGAGCCGCTTTTGTCGCCGGTGATACCGATCACCGCCGATACATCGCCCCTGGCAACTTTATCCTTTTTGACATACGGCGTTCCGGCAACTATTTCCAAAGCGGCCATGGCCGTGAGGACGTCTTTGGTGGCTTTGATAAAGGGTTTGGCCAGTGCGGGGTCCATAAAATGCTCCTTGGGAATCCATCGGTTTTGGTCAACGTTACTCGCTGTAATTGCATAAGGAATTTTTATGACATGGGTCAACTCCCAGAAGTGATCTCTTTGATTTTTTGAGCAACATCGGCCGAAGGCACCGACGGGTTGGGCTCGGCGAAACACAGCGCATGTCTGCGCAGGCAAGAGGGTGGATTATGGAAGCGATGGTCAAAAAGCATCTGGCCTCGGTTTACGGGATGGATGTGAACGACGTTGAAGAGCTGTTTGTCTTGGGACGGCAGACAATTGTCAACGCCTTGGGCCGGTTGGAACGAGCCAAGGTCTTGGCTGACATGAACGAAATGGTGGAAGCGGCTCACATGTTGAAAGGGGCGCTTTTCAATATGGGGTTAA
>CAZYZA010000028.1:0-35092 GCA_964651415.1 uncultured Desulfovibrionaceae bacterium | reverse complement strand
AATTGTCAGATAATTACGAAGAACCGGATGCACGCGGACATGGGTGTCGGAATAGCGGGAGGCGTCCCTGGCCCGGATCAGTTGGTGCTTTTGGCCGAGCTTGTTGATGTTGTTGCTGATGTATTCGTACTGCAGGGCCACGGCAGTGTCGTCCAGACCGTTGACCAGGGCCTGAATGTCGGGATTGTTGCCCGAGCCCTGGGCATAGGCCGGGGCGAACTGTTCGGTGTAGAAATGATTGAGGTGTTGGCGTCGCAAGTCCAGAGCTGCGGCGTCCAGGTCGTTGTCGTCGCGGAAGGTCTCAAAATGGTCGGTGAATTCACGCATGGCCTGCACAATCATCGGATTGGCGGACAGGGTGACGGCCTGGTTGCGGATTTCGTCGAAATGACGTTTGACCGCGCCTTCCTTGATCCGGCGAATGGCCAGCAATTTCTCGGTTGAGCCCTTGGAGACTGCGCTGATGTTGGCGGACAGGGCCGCGATGTCGGCGTTGGCCGTTTGAAAATAGCCTTCGATTTCGTGGCGCTTGATGTCGCGCACGGCTCTGAGCTGGCTGGTGGCCTGGCTCTCCAGGGAAGAGGCTGCCTTGTCGAGGCTGAACACGCCAAGCACGGCTAAAGGGGTGATGCCGGCCGTGAGCAGGGCCAGCATCAGGACGCGGCGGATGGAGATGTCGCGCAGACGCATGGAAACTCCGGGGTGGAAGTAAACGAAGTGATGACTTTGGGGCGTATCAGCTCCAGATCATTGGATCTGAAGCTGATAACCGCTTGTTTCCTTTTTGTGAATACGTGATTCGTAGTTTTTTGCTACGGATTACTGTTATGCAGTGCGTCAGACGTTATTCGAGTCCACCGTCAGTTCACCTTGAACTGTCCGACCATGCTCCTGAGTTCTTCGGCCAGGCGGCTCAGTTCCATGGCTCTCTCCTGAACCTGTTCACCGCCGTGACGAAGATCGGTGCTGACGCTGTCCACGCCGGAGATGTCCTGGGCGATGTCGGCGGATGCTGCGGACATCTGCGCTGTCAGGGCGTTGGCATCCTGGACGCCGGTCGTGGCCTGGGCAATGTTGTCGGCGACGTCGCGGGTGGCCACGGCCTGCTCTTCGATGGCGGCCGCAATGGTGGTGACGATGACGTTCACATCCTCGATGACCCGGACAATGGCGTCAATATCCTTGACCGCCGTGCCGGTTGCGCCCTGAATGCCGCTGATCTTGGTTTTGATGTCTTCGGTCGCGACAGCTGTTCGTTGCGCGAGTTCCTTGATTTCGTTGGCGACCACGGCAAAGCCTCGTCCGGCGTCACCGGCCCGGGCCGCCTCGATGGTGGCGTTCAAGGCCAGAAGGTTGGTCTGGGAAGAGATGGCGTTGATGGTTTCGGTGACCTTGCCGATTTCATGGGCGGCAGCGCCCAGTTCCTGCAACATGCCGGAAAACTTGTCGACCTCCCGCGCCGCCGCTTCCGTGGTGGACCGGGCCCGCTCGGTGTTGCCGGCAATTTCCCCGATGGTCGCGCTCATTTCTTCCGTGGCTGTGGCCACCGAGCCAAGATTGGTCGATGTTTCTTCCATGTTGGCCGCAACGGACACCGTGTTGGCGCTTAATTCCTCGGCTGCCGCGGCCACGGTGTTGGTGCGCGTGGCTAGGTCCTGCACATCGTCGGCGGATTTTCGGCTGATGGCTGAAAGCCCGGAAGCGGAGCTGGCCAGAGTGTCTGAGTTTGAGCTGATGGCAGCGATGATGCCTTGAAGCTTGGAAACGAATGCATTGAAATACCGAGCCATTTCGCCGATTTCGTCCTTGCTGTCGGCTGCGAGTCGTTTGGTCAGGTCGCCCTCGCCTTCGGAAATGTCCTTGAGCATCAGCACCATGCGTCTGATCGGCAGCTCGATCTGCCGGGTGATGAGAAAGACTGCGGCAATGAGTACGGCCAAGCCGCCAAGGCTCAGACTCAGCAACAGTCGCTGGGCATTGCGGGCGTTTTCGAACATCTTGTCTTCGGAAATGGCGACGACAAAACTCCATGCGCCTTCCGCTCCCTCGACCGCAATGGGTGTCATGCAGTACAGCATGGTGTTGCCCGTGCTTGTGGAAAGCTCGGAAAAGAAATGCTGTCCGCCGTCGGCGACGGTCTTCAGCACCGTGGCCTTGTTTGTTTCGGACAAAAACTCGCCGATATTGCGGCCGATGCGTTCCTTAAGGGGATGGGCCACGACCATGCCGGACTGTGACAATAAAAAGCCATAGCCGTCATCGAAAACCTTGATGCGCGCCGCCACCTCCTGCAGGTTTTCCAGGCTCAGATCCAAACCGACCACTCCCTGACCGCTTTCGGTCAGGGGCACGCAGGCGCTGATCATCATGCGGTTCATGCCGGCCACTTCATACTCCGTGGGCTCGGTCAGCAGAAGTTGTCCCGTGGCCAGGGGTTGCCAATACCATTTGTCGTCATCATGGCGGCTGGAGGCAACCGAGGCGGTGGTGTGCGTCTGCTCGATACCGTGCTGGCCGCGGATGAAATAGGGCAAAAAACGCCCTGATTCCTCATGCAGGGTGTCGTGATTGACAAAGGCGTGGTCCCGGCCGTCAAAGGCGTTGGGGTCCCAGGCGGTCCAGGCGCCAAAGATGCCCGGAAACGTTTCCAGGGTGCGGCGGAGCAGCCCGGCCACAATCTCGCGGTCAGGCAGGTAGCGGGAACGCTCGTTGGCCACGGCGGCAGCCATGGCCTTGGCCGCTCCAATGGTTGCGTCCAGCTCGCTTTTGACCATGTTGGCGTAACGCTGGCTGATTTCGAGGGCCAGGACTTTGGTTTCCTGCGTGGAGCTGTTGCGGATCTGCATCTGCACCAGGAGCATGATCAGGACAAAGACCACGGCGCAGACCGCGCCCACCGGGATTAAAATTTTGTAGCGCAGCTTGAGGTTCTTCAGCATGTGACACTCCTTGCAGCCGCCTGCCGGCGAGGATTGCGGCCGGGATGAGAATTGCGCCGCCCTGCCGAAACACGGTCGCGGGTCGGGCGGTCTTCAGTTCTGAGACGAGAATCTTCGTGTCACAAAAAGCGGCGAGATTCCAGCGACAATGTTGGCGGTAAAGTCCTTGTCACATGACGGCTTCGGCCTGAGTGGTCTCAGGCCGGCGTGCAGGACCGTGGGAGCACGGCATTTGGTGCTTTGCGGGAAGAATTGGGTCGGGTCGACGAGGTGAGGATCGGGGGCGGATTTGGACTTGCGAAATGGTGACAGCTCCGCTTCTTCCCCAGGAAAAAGCGGAGCGGGCACGGCTTACCAATTTTCGGCCAGTTCCTCGAAGTGCGCCTGCGGATGGGCGCAGGCCGGACAGCACTCGGCCGCTTTGACGCCCTGGTGAACATAGCCGCAGTTGCGACAGCGCCATGTGGTTTTGGCGTCACGTTGGAAAACGCGTCCCTCGTCAATGTTTTTGGCCAGAGCCAGATAGCGTCGCTCATGCTCCTTTTCAGCCACGGCGATGGCCATCATGGTCGCGGCGATTTCCGGAAAGCCTTCCTCTTTGGCGATCTGAGCAAATTCCGGATACATGTGTTCCCATTCGTGATGCTCACCGCCGGCGGCTTCCCGCAGATTTTCCACGGTGGTTCCGATGCGCCCGGCCGGAAAAGAAGCCGTGATTTCCACTTCGCCTCCTTCCAGCAGCTTGAACAGGGTTTTGGCATGGGCCATTTCCTGGTCGGCGGTTTCGGCGAAAATGTCGGCAATCTGTACGTACCCTTCCTTGCGGGCCTGCTTGGCAAAAAAAGAATACTTGTTTCTGGCCTGGGACTCGCCGGCAAAAGCGGTGAGAATATTTTTTTCAGTTCTGGTTCCCTTCAATGATTTCGACATAATACCTCCAAATTGTGATTTTTACGTGTTTAACAGGGACAAAGCCGCATGTCAATTATTAGGAGTGAGTCCTGATAACGAATCAGGCTTTTCCGCAGGAGAGCTTGAGGCGGTCTTGACGAGGGCATGAACATGTTTACCTGAATGCCATCAAAAGTCCGGAGGTGAAATGTATGGTTATTGACTTCAGTACATATTACGATTTGCCGCGCAATGTACACAGTTTTTTTGACGAGCTATGGCGTCCGAGTTCGCTCAGTCAAAGAAGGAATGCCTATCCACCGGTAAACATCAGTGAGGGCGAAGACGACATCATCGTTTCGGCAGAGATTCCGGGGATGGACACTGAAGACATTGAGCTGACGTTGAGTGAAAAGAGTCTCAGCATCAAAGGCATGAAAAAGGGTGAAATTGGAAATTACTACAGGCAGGAGCGTCCGACTGGAAGTTTTCAAAGGATTGTCAATCTGAACATTCCGGTGCAGATTGACGCTGTCAAGGCGTCGATGAAAGATGGTGTGCTTCGCGTTGTGTTGCCAAAGGCCAGAGAAAGCCGTCCTGTAAATATTGCTATCGATGTTTTGTAGAGGTGTATTATGACTCAGGATATGGAAAAAAAGACAGTACCGGCTCTGCCAAGGTTCCGGCCCAACACGGATGTGGTGGAAAGAGAGGATGGATTCCATATTTATATGGACATGCCCGGTGTCGGTAAGGATGATTTGTCCATTGATTTGAGGGAAAACGAATTGGAGATCCGCGGAAGGGCAGTTTATCCTCGGGAAGAAAACACCAAGGCGCTGCATGTGGAGTTTGGTGATGGTGAATACGTGCGCACCTTTACCATATCCGATGGCGTGGACCGGGCAGGCATCAAGGCGTCGCTGAAAAAAGGATTGCTGGAACTTTTTCTGCCCAAAGCGGCGCGATTCAAGCCGCGACGGATTGAAATACAGGCCGGATAGGCCGAGATTGCACATGCAAAAAGGCCTGGGAAACCAGGCCTTTTTGCATGTCGCGGAATGGATTTGGTCGAGTTGTGACTGGTCGTATCAAAGCCTTTTCACCCTTGTGTCGGCAGTTCGCACCCGGCGTCACGTGTTGAACCCGGACCGGCCAGGGGGCGGAAGCATTTTTTGGTCCCTCCGCAGATGGGACAGCGCCAGGTATCCGGCAGGCCTTCGAATTTAATCCCTGCCGGAACCTTGCCTTTTCTGTCGCCCTTGTCCGGGTTGTAGATGTATCCGCAATTGACTGTCTGACACTGATAGATTTCTTCCGGTGCGGCCATGCGTGCCTCCTGTTTGGGGTTTTCGGACTTGATCAGTACAGTAATTCCCTGTCGTGTCCCGTCAATGGTCTTGCCGGCGTGACGGCACCCGGCGTTGAATGCGGGTGGTGCAAAAGACTGAGCCCCTGCAAGTTGGCCGGGATCTGGGCAAGGATATTACGTCAGATCCCCGGCCAGCCGAGATCGCGGAACAGATTGGTCAGTTCGGGTCCGGGCGGACAGGTCAGGGTTATTGCCTCACCGCTGTCCGGATGGGCGAAAGACAACGCGATGCTGGCCAGAAGCAGGCGATGCAGGCCGAAGTGTTCGCGGAAAAAACGATTCTGGCGTCCATCGCCGCGAAGCACATCGCCGATGATCGGGTGGCGAATGTGCGCGAAATGACGGCGGATTTGATGCGTTCGACCAGTGCGGGGGTGAACCCGGACCAGGCTGAAGCGGGCCGAGGCGTAACGTCCCACGGGGACGGGAAGTTCGGTTGTCGCCAGGCGGACGAAGTCCGTGCGGGCTTCGCGGAGCGTCCCGGAATCGGAGCGCAAGGCCGAGTCAATGGTGTCGTCAACAGGCGTAAAGCCCCGGACCACAGCCAGATAGGTCTTGCTGATCTCGTGCCGGGCGAATTGTCGGGCCAGTACCGACGCTGCCGGCGGCGTGAGGGCCAGGATCATCAAGCCCGAGGTCGGTCGGTCCAGGCGGTGAACCGGATAGACGAGTCGGCCAAGCCGGTTGCGCAGCAACTGCAGAAGAAAGGGCTCCTGTCCGGCGTGGACATTGCGGTGCACCAGGAGGCCGGCTGGTTTGTCCACAGCCACCATCCAGTCGTCCTGATACAGGACCGAAAGTTCATGACGCGGGGCAAAAAAGCCTTGGTCTCCGGGGTGGACCGACTCAGGGGGCATGATGCTCTGTCAGTTCGCCACGCAGATTGCGGGTCATGGTTTGTCGGATTTCGTCGGGCTCAAGTTCGAGACTGAAGAGGTAGATCAGCTTGGCCAGGGCGGCCTCGGCCGTCATGTCCGCTCCTGAAACCACGCCGCACCGGGCCAGGGCCGACCCGGCCTGATACTTGCCCTGATCAACGGTGCCGCGTTGGCACTGGGTGCAATTGACCATGACCACGCCGCGCCCTCCGGCTTCGGCCAGAATGTCCATCAGGTCGGCGCTGTCCGAAGGGCCGTTGCCCATGCCGTAGGTTTCAAGGACCAGTCCCTGCAGAGGAGACCGCAGCACGTTGGCCACCAACTCCGCCGAGATGCCCGGAAAAAGGCGCAGTGCCCCGACCTTGGCCGCGGACAACGGGTGGACGGTCAGGCCGTTGCCGGGCTGCGGCGGCAGGAACAAGTCCGGATTGGTCCTGATGACGACTCCGATCTGACCCAGATCCGGGAAATTGGGCGAATCAAACGCCTGAAAGCCCGCTGCATCGACCTTGGTTGAGCGGCAACCGCGCAGCAGCCTGTTGCCGAAGCACAGACAGACTTCAGGGACCGGCGCTTGGGCGATGACCATCAGGGCGGTGATCAGGTTGTCACGACCGTCGCTGCGCACCCTGCAAAGAGGGATCTGGGACCCGGTCAGGATGACGGGCTTGGCCAGGCCCTCCAGCATGAATGGCAGGGCCGAAGCGGTGTAGGCCATGGTGTCCGTGCCGTGAATGACGATGAACCCGTCATATTCATCGTAGACGGAGGCGATGTCCTGGGCAATGGCCTGCCAGTGTCCGGGGCCCATGTTGGAGGAATCGAGCAATGGTCGATACTCCCGGATGTCGTAGCTCGGCACTTCCGGACTGGCGAAGTCGGGCATGGAGGCCATGACCCGGCCCAGATACCCCGGTTCCGGAGCATAGCCCTGGGGGGTGGGCTTCATGCCGATGGTGCCCCCTGTGTAAATGATGCAGACCTTTTTTCTCACCCTTTGCTCCAGCCGGCCAACTTCCAGTAAATGAACTCCATCACTTCCTCGTGCTCACTTTTGCCCTGTCCGTTGACGGTCAGGGGCTGGCCGAAAGAGAATCTGACCGGCACTTCGGGTCGGATCGGGCCGTAATCCTTGAGCAGGTTGCCCACGCCCCAGGCGTCGGTTTTCAGCGCCAGGGGGAGGAGTGGGACATGGGCCTTTTTCGCCAGCTTGACGCCGATGGTGTTGAAGGCTTGGCGGTCCAGGGCCGGTGTGCGCGTGGTCTGGGGAAATACAATGACCGAAATGCCTCGTTGCAGCCTGTCCATGCCCTGCTCCATCACGGTTTTGAAATCTTCGCGCGGGTTGGTGCGGTCGACGGCAATGGGCTCGATGACGTTCACGATCCGGTTGAAAATGGGATAGCGCGTCAGGCTGCGCTTGAGCACAAAGGTGATCGGGCGGATGGGAGCGAGCAGGCCGGGCAGGCAAAAGGTTTCCATGGTCGACATGTGGTTGGCGACGATGACGCATGGTCCGGGCATGTCGGCAAAGGCGCTGACGTTTTCGGTCGAGAAGCGCACGCCTGTGGCCTCGCATCCTTCGATGAACGTCCGGCTGTCTGCGGCCCATTGCTCCATGGTGTAGCCGCGGCGGGTTCTCCATGCGGCCTGACAGACAATGGAGAAGGCCCTGGCGTAAAAGACCGGAGTGGGAAACATGCGGCTGAACAGGGACAGGTGGCGCTTGGGGCTGACGTACGTGTCGTGGGTCATGATTGTTTGCGGGTAAGATGTTTGCGTGACTGCGGGCTGGACGGCTCTCCCGACCGCATGCGCTTCGGGCCATAAGTCAAGGCGCAATACCGCAAAAGATTATTCAAGAAAAGTCGTCAGGTAGCTGCCGATCCGTGGGGCTTGGTCTGTGCCGCGAGCCAGGCGGGGCACAGCCCGGAGTGCCTGGGGTGCATCATGGCGGTGTGCCGGGGCATGGTCCGCACGAATGGCGTCCGGTGTGCGTGGCAAGGTCGCAGGGCGGAAGACGCCTGCTCTGCGGTCTTTCCGGTGCATCCGGCCAGGATGGCCTGCCGGGGAGCCTACAGCGCCTGGGTCAACTTGGTCAGGATGGCGCGGAACATTTCCGATTCTTCCGGTGTCAGGGCGGCCTGCAACTCTCGGGTCAGATGGAGATGGTGGGCGTGGTGCTCCCGGAATAGTTCCTGTCCGGCTTCGGTCAGGGCGACCAGGATGGAGCGACGGTCTGTTTCGTGCGGGATGCGTTCCACCAATCCCTGCTTTTCCAGGCGGTCGACGTTCACGGTCAGGGTGCCGGTGGTGATGCCCATCTTGGCCGCCAGTTCCTTCATGCGCAGGGGAGATTGTTGCCCCAGGATCTCCAGAGTGTGCATCTGGGGCAGGGTGATCGGGCTGTCGCGGACCACGGCCTGCTCCCAGGAGGAGAGTTTTTCGTAAAATTCGATGATGATGTCGCTCAGTTCTTCTGTGTTATGCATGGCTGTGCTCCGGATTTGGCTGATGATTTTCAGCCGGGCATGGGCAGGGGTGAACTTCCACGGTGATGCGGTCGAGATTGTGGATTTCGGCCACCAGCTTCTTGTAGTGCTCGGGCGGCTGAGGGGTTGGGTCCTCGATGGTCAGGTGCGCGGCCAGGCAGCGTGGACCGACATTCCAGATGGCGAGGTCGCGAACCCGCAGCTGGCCTTTGGTCTCGATGTGGGTGCGGATGTCCGAATGCAATCCCGGTTCGGTCCGATGATCAAGCAGGATGCGGGCCGTGTCGCGCAGCAGGTTCAATGCCCAGCGTCCGATGACCAGCGCCCCGACAATGCCCATGACCGGGTCAAGCCAGGTCAGGCCGAAGAGCTTGCCGCTGATCAGTGCGAGGATGGCCAGGATTGAGGTCAGGGCGTCAGCCAGCACGTGTATGTAGGCCGCTTTCAGGTTGTGATCGTGGCTGTGGGCATGGTCTTCGTCACGCAGACGCCAGGCGCTGATCAGGTTGACCACCAGCCCGAGCACGGCCACGATCGTTGCCTGGACAAAGGCGATTTCCACGGGGGAAAAGAGGCGCATGACCGATTCGCCGATCATGAAGGCCGAAACGAGAAAGAGCCCTACGGCCGAGGCAAAGCCGGCCAGGGCGTTGACTTTGCCGGCGCCGAAAACCAAATCCGGATTGTCGGCGTTTTTGCGTGCGTAAACATAGGCAAACCACGCCACGGCCATGGCCCCGGCATGGCTGGCCATATGCCAGCCGTCAGCCAGGAGGGCCATGGACCCGAACGCCCAGCCGGCCAGGATCTCCACGCTCATGGTGACGATGGTCAGCCAAAAAACAAAACGGGTGCCCTGTTCTCCGTGATGATGGTGGTCGTGAGAATGGGTACAGGAACAGGAGTGCGTATGCATGACGAAGGTCCTTGTTGTTGGAAAGTCTGAATGTTTGGATATCAAGCTACTATTCGGAGGAAGTTTGAGTGTCAAATAAAATATTCGTCTGCGGTGACTCCCGTGCTTGATACCCACGCCCGGCGATGGGTGCAGCCCGTTTTCGAGGCTCTGGCCCGCATGTTGGCGTCCCGGGGTGTCAGCCCCGTGGCAGTGACGCTCGCCTCTTTGCTGGCGGGCTTGGCAGCGGCCGGTTGTATCATGGTGGATTGGACCGCAGGATTTCTGGTCTTTTTGTGGTTGTGCGGTTTGCTGGACGCGGTTGACGGCACCCTGGCCCGGCTTCAAGGGCGTGCATCCCGTGTTGGGGCATTGATCGACATTGTTTGCGACCGGGCAGTCGAGGCGGCGGTTATTGTGGCTTTTGGCGCGCGCTATCCGGAGATCCGGATGCACCTGCTGGCCCTTTGCGCGGCGGTGATACTATCTCTGACAGTGTTTCTGACCGCCGCTGCGGCCTTGCCCGCATCTACGAACAAGAGTTTTCACTATCAGGCCGGATTGACCGAACGCACCGAAGGGTTTCTCTTTTTCAGCCTGATGGCCTTGTGGCCCGGAGGCATGGCCGTGGTCACGCTTATTTTCGCCGCCGCCGTGCTGGTCACGGCTGGGCAGCGACTTTGGGTCACAGTACGTTTTTTCAGGGATTGACAATTGGTCATGGCTTTGAAAGGCCTGCAATCAAACACTCTTGGAGGAAACTGTGCAGGACAAGGAAGGAATTTTCTACTATCCCTATCCCGGCAACAAACGTATCCGCATGTACGTTCGTGAGCAGGACGGGGCCATCGAATTTCGGTTGAGTAACCTTGACCACCCTGAAATCTGGGAACGGCATGGATGGTTGGACATGGACATAATAAAGCGCGGAGCGCAGATGTTCGCCGAACGAGGGACCACGGCCGATCCGACGAAAATTTACGATCTGGAAACCGCGCGCTATCTATTGGCCGAAGCGCGGAAAAAATGAATCTGTTGTGAGGAATCTGTGAATTTTGCGGGTGCAGTCCAGGTGGCCGGGATTCGGAATGTTCACGAGGCTCGAATGGTTCTGGACTGCGGCGCGGACTTGCTCGGATTTCCCCTGCGTCTGCCGGTGCACCACCCTGATCTGTCCGAGGCGGCGGCCAGATGCGTCATGGAAGATGTCGGGCGTGAAACGTGCGTTCTCATCACTTATGAAACCGATCCGGTACAACTGATCGATCTGTGCCGATATCTGCAGGTTGGAATCGTTCAGATCCATGCGCTGGTCGGGCCGGAAATCCTGGCCCGAATCAAAGCGTCCTCAAAGTTGCGCATCATCAAAAGCTATGTGGTGGGGCGGGAGGAACTGGAACCGGAAGCGTTTGTCCGTCTGTACGCGCCATGGTGCGATGCTTTCATCACCGACACGTTTGATCCGTCGACCGGAGCAAGCGGGGCCACAGGGCGGGTTCATGACTGGTCCGTCAGTGCCGCCCTGGTTCAGGCGTCCTTGCGTCCGGTCATTCTGGCCGGCGGGCTGACCCCGGGCAATGTGCGACAGGCCATTTTGACCGTGCGTCCGGCTGCGGTGGACGTGCACACCGGCGTCGAAGCCGGGGATGGGGCCAAAGATCCCGCCCTGGTCCGGGCTTTTGTGCATGAGGCCCGGGCCGCGTTTGCCATGACCCTGGCTGCGTGAGGTTTGGTGGGGATGTGCGGCTATTTGCGCAGGAGCAAAATTCCGCCGCTGTAGAGGAGCAACACGCCCCCAAGGCCAATGGCCGAATTGGTTCCACTCAGACAGCCCAGAACGCCGATGGCGGCCACGGCCGTGGGAAAGAAGCGGTAGATGAAGTCAGGTAGCCAGATTTTCATAAGGGCCTCGCTATCCGCAGTGAGGGGCTGGTACTCTCGGCATGTCCCGTAATTCTGCGCAACGATTCGTCTTTGTCGGACATGTTTCACATAGGTATGTCGATTGCGCCTTTTCTGCAAGCAGGAATGCGGCTTCTCTGCGTTCTGCAGTCATTATTTCGCCGGATCAATTCCACTCCGAAAGCAGCTGATCGCGGATTTTTCGGTCATGGCGGGCTCTGCACGAATGGAAGCCGCTTGTCCCGTGTATGCCGCAGGACGGCCAGGGCTTCTTGAGCAAGGCATTTGGCTCTTGCATGACTGTCCGGGTGGTTGTCGTTGACTCAGCTCTTGGGGTCCGGACTGGTGGTAAAGGTCGTGGCGGGGTCTTTCGTTCCGTATTTGCGGATATTGTACACGCCCCGTCCTTCCGCGATGACCACGTCCGGCGCGGTGACGGAAAAGACCTGGACCGTGGCGTTGCCGACCCGGTTTCCCAGGAGTTTGACTTCGCCGATGGCGATCAGGTCGGCCGGATCGGCTGGACGCAGATAGTCCACGCGCATGTCGATGGTGGCCACCCTGTCGCGCACGGTGCATGCCGCCCATACGGCCGAACCGCCGCACGTGTCGACCAGCATGGAGATGAGCCCGCCATGCAAGGCCGGCCGTCTCGGATCTCCGATGAATTCGGGCCTGAAGGGCATGCGCAGACGCGCGTATCCCGGACGGATTTCTTCGACCAGCAACCCGAGAAAGCGGTCAAAGGGAATTTCCTGTTCAATGACGTGACGAATGTCCATTTTGACCTCATGTGGTGTATTTCTTGGGAGAAACGTGAGCGCGAGCCGGATCCGTCAAGGCCTGAATCCGCCGTGGATCTTGTGTTCACAAACGTCTGTCTGTAAACCGTCTCAACATCTCCGGCCATCCCATGCATTTTTGCCCAGCACAACCCTAAGGATAGTGACGTGTCGTCTTTTGAAATCAAGGGCAAAGTCGCCCCATGCACGCTGTTCCGCCCCTTGACCACGGATTTGGAAATTCTGACCCGCGATGTTGTCGAAAGGCTGAGCGAGACGCCGCAGTTTTTTCGCAACATGGCCGTCATCGTGGATTTTTCTGCCCTGGGCAACATGCGCGATGGCCTTGATCTGACCGGGCTGATCCGGTTGTTGCGGGACAAGGGGTTGATGCCGGTGGGCATCCAGGGCGGAAATGAATTTCACGAGCGCTTGGCGCCCAAGCTGTACCTCGGCGTCTTTCCGGAAAGCCGGCAGGGCATGGGAAAAGTCGGGGCTGCAGCCTCTGGTGCCCAGGTTGCGGAACATGAGGCGATGGTTGTCGACAAGCCCGTGCGGTCGGGGCAGCAGATCTACGCCAAGGGACGGGATCTGATTGTCATGGCCCCTGTCGGTCCTGGCGCCGAAGTCATCGCCGACGGCAATGTTCATGTGTACGCCCCGCTTCGGGGCAGGGCCCTGGCCGGCGTTATGGGCTTTGAGGGCGCGCGGATTTTTTGCAAGGAATTGCGGGCCGAACTCGTTTCCGTGGCCGGCCTCTACCGGGTCAGCGAGGACCTGCCCCAGGATGTGCAGGGTGCTTCGGTCCAGATTCGCCTGGCCGGGCGACAGCTTTTCATCGAACCACTTTGACAGGACCAGGAGGGACTGTGGGAAAAATTATTGTTGTAACTTCCGGCAAGGGCGGGGTCGGCAAGACCACGTCCAGCGCTTCCCTGGCCACGGGTCTGGCCCGGCGGGGCAAACAGGTTGCGGTGCTCGACTTTGATGTCGGCCTGCGCAACCTGGATCTGATCATGGGTTGCGAACGCCGAGTGGTCTATGACTTCGTCAACGTCATTCAGGGCGACGCGACCCTGCATCAGGCCCTGATTCGGGACAAGCGGGTCGAGAATCTGTTCATTCTGCCGGCTTCCCAGACCAAGGACAAAGAGGCCTTGCGCATTGATGGTGTGGAAAAAGTGCTGGATGAACTTTCCGGCCGTTTCGATTATGTCATCTGCGATTCGCCCGCCGGCATCGAGCATGGAGCGCTCATGGCCATGCATTTCGCCGACGAGGCCGTGGTTGTGACCAATCCCGAGGTCTCTTCGGTACGTGACTCGGACCGCGTCCTTGGGCTTTTGCAGAGCAAGACGAAAAAGGCCAAGGACGGCGGTTCCGTGAAAGAGCACCTGCTGCTGACCCGTTATGATCCCGACCGGGTGGCCAAGGGCGAAATGCTCAGCGTGGCCGATGTTGAAGAAATCTTGGCCATTCCTTTGCTCGGCGTCATCCCCGAGTCCAAGTTTGTGCTGGCTGCTTCCAACTCGGGTGAACCTGTTATTCTCGACGAGGAGAGCGACGCGGGCCAGGCTTATGAGGATGCCGTGTCCCGCCTGATGGGTGAAGAGGTGCCGCATCGGTTCATCAATCCGACGAAGAAGGGCTTTTTCGCCCGAATTTTCGGAGGCTGAGATGGGTATATTCAGTTATTTTCGATCGAAGAAGTCCAGCGCCGAGGTGGCCAAGAACCGGCTGCAGATCATCGTGGCCCATGAGCGCGCCCAGAACGGCGGATACGAGTTCCTGCCCCGGTTGCGTCAGGAGCTGCTGCTGGTGGTCCAAAAATATGTGCATGTGGAATTGGAGAACATCAAGGTCGACGTCAATCGTGACGGGGACTGCGAAGTGCTCGAATTCAACGTGACCCTGCCCGACAACAAGCGGTAACGCCATCGCGCCGGAGCATTCAGGCTCCGGCGCGGCTTTTCGTGTCTGCTCCCTTCCCCCGAAATTCAAGGAAACTTTGCTTGACATTTGCAGGCCCTCGCTGTGTAGCTGGTCGATATTGTTCCTGATGTCGAGACCATCTGACGTGTATTTGACCCAACGAGGACGTGATTGGATGAAGCTGAAGATTTTTACCAAAGTGTTGGTCATGGTCATGCTGTCGGTCACGGTCACCAGCGCCGGCGTTTTTGTCACCGCCAAGTATTTCATGGACCGTGCTTTTGACCATGAGTCGCGCGAGGCCATCAAATCGGCCCGCACCGTTGTGGAGAATCATATCAATTCACTGCAATCCGGCATTCTGCGCCAGGGTCTGCTCATTGCCGGGAATCACGGTCTGGTCGAGGCTGTTCTGGCGGAGGACGCAACCGCGATCAAGAACCTGATTCAAAAAGCCATGGCCGACACCGCGACTGATTTTGTCACAATCTGCGACGCTCAGGGCAATGTTCTGGCCAGGGCTCATGCGGATAAGGCGGGAGATAATGTCGGCGGCCAGTTCAACGTGCGTCGCGCCCTGGGCGGAGAGCCCGTGGTGGGGCTGGAGCCCGGTGCCGTGATTAAATTTTCTCTGCGCGCGGCCTGTCCCCTCTGGCACGACGGGCGGGTAGTGGGCGCGGTGCAGTTGGGTGTGTCCCTGTCCGAGAACAGTTTTGTCGACGACATCAAGAAATTCACCGGCCTGGAAGTTACCATTTTTGAAAAGGATACGCGTCTCGTGACCACGATCATGCGCGACGGTCAACGGGCAATCGGAACCAGGATGGATAATCCCAGGGTGATCGATACCGTTCTGTCCCGGGGAGAGACGTACCTTGCACGCAATACGATACTGGGCCAGCCTTACGAGACCGTCTACTGGCCGATCAGGGATCCCGAGGACCAGGTTGCGGGCATGTATTTCGTGGGCAAACCCTTGGCGTACATCATGGATGTGAAACAGGATGTCACTTTGGCCATCCTGGGTGTGTCGACGGTTCTGGTGATGGTCATGGTTGGCCTGGGTGTTTGGTTTGCGGCGTCTCTGACCCGTCCCATCACGGAAACCACAGGGTTTGCGTCCAGGGTTGCGGCAGGCGATCTGGAACAGACTCTTGCGGTTCGTGCTGGCGGAGAGATCGGCACTCTGGCCGAAGCGCTCCGTTCCATGGTCGCCAAACTCAAAGAGATGATTTGGCAGGCCGAACTCAAGACTCGCGAAGCAGAGGAGAAGAGCCGGCTGGCCGAAGCCGCCACGCAAGAAGCGCATCAGGCCCGGCAGCAGGCAGAACAGGCGCGTCGACAAGGCATGCTTGACGCGGCCTCGCGTATCGATGTCATTGTTGAGCGGGTCACATCGGCTTCGGAACAACTGGCTGCCCAGGTGGAGCAATCCAGTCGCGGCACGGAGATCCAGCGTGAGCGCACCGCCGAAACGTCCACGGCCATGGAGGAAATGAATGCCTCTGTAATGGAAGTGGCCCGCAACGCGTCGGATGCGGCGGCCAACGCCGATCAGGCCAGGGAAGAGGCGCAGGGCGGGGCCGCGGAGGTGCGTCATGTGGTGGCGGCCATCACGGACGTACGGGCATTGGCCGGCCAGATGAAGGAGAGCTTGGGCAAACTTGGTCTTCAGGCCACGGGCATTGGGCAGGTCATGGACGTTATCAGCGATATCGCCGATCAGACCAATCTGTTGGCCTTGAACGCGGCCATTGAGGCCGCCCGGGCCGGTGATGCGGGTCGGGGTTTTGCCGTGGTTGCCGACGAGGTCAGGAAGCTTGCCGAAAAGACCATGCATGCGACCAAGGAGGTGGGCGAGGCCATTGCCGGCATCCAGGCCAGGACCACGGAGAATATTTCGCGCATGGGACAGACCGAGGATTCGGTTCGAAGGAGCACGGAACTGGCCGCACTGGCCGGCGAAGCTCTGGGGCGCATTGTCGAACGGGCGGAATCAACAGCGGACCGCGTTCGAGCCATTGCCACGGCGTCTGAAGAGCAGTCCGCTGCGAGCGAAGAGATCAGCCGGGGTACGGATGAGGTCAATCGTATCGCTGTGGAAACAGCAGAGGCCATGGCCCAGTCAGCCCAGGCCGTGGCGGAGCTGGCGCGTATGGCTCAGGACTTGCGGAACGTGGTTGATGAACTGAAATCTGCTTGATTTCAGGATGGTGCTCGTATGGACGCCGGGTTTTGCAGACGACCCGGCTGAACTTTCCGGAGCGCTGTTGTGGCGGTCGGTGATCCGGCCGTTTGCGGCGCTTCTGAACATAAACCGGAATAATCATGGTCAACGAACGTATTGCCCGTCCGGAAATTTTGATCCGCGATATGGAACTGGATGATCTGGCCCCTGTATACCACCTTGGCGAGCGTCTTTTTACCTGCGATCTATATCCATTTCTGTATCGTACCTGGGACCAGTGGGAGGTGGTCGGGCATTACAACACCGATCCGGAATTCTGTCTGGTCGCCGAAGTTGGCGGCTCTCTGGCCGGGTTTATCATCGGCACCCTTATCAGCAAGGCTTCCTGGACGTACGGCTACATTGTCTGGCTTGGCGTGGATGTGGACTTTCATTCGACCGGCGTGGCGCACAAGCTTTTTGACCGCTTGGTGGACCGGATGGTTGAAGAAGGAGCGAGATACCTCATTGCCGATACGGATCCGAGCAATACGGCCGCCCTCAAGTTTTTCACCAAGAAAGGTTTCAAGAATGAGCGCGAACACGTCGTGCTTACCCTGAATCTGAGTCGCTCCGGACGCTATCGCCCCTTGCTCGACAAACATGCCAACGGACATGACAGTCCCCGCTCGACGGGGCGAAGCACGTCCAAGGGCAAGAGCGCCAAAGGTAAGCCGCTGTGCGGGCTTTCGGTCCTGGAGGGAGAGAGCTGATCGACTGAAAAGCCGGTTGGGATGTCAGTATCTGACCTGACAGGCGGGGCAGTGGGTGGATGTCCGGCCGGCGATCTGCCGTGCAAGCAGGGGGCGGCTGCAGACGGGGCAGGGCTGTCCTTTTTTGCCGTACACTTCAAAGCGTTCCTGAAAAATGCCGTTTTGTCCGTAAGCGTTGCGGTAGTCGCTGATGGTGCTGCCGCCGGCGTCTATGGCGTCGAGCATGATGCGTTGCAGCTCCCGGCAGAGCAGTCCCAGCCGGGCCGGCGGTATGGCGTCGGTGCGGCTGGCGGGATGAATACGGGCCGCGAAAAGGGATTCGTCGGCATAAATGTTGCCCACGCCGGCAATGACGGTCTGATTGAGCAGCCGGGATTTGATGCCGGCTTTGCTGTCGCGGATGCGGGCCTGCAGTTCCTCGGGAGTGCTTTGCAAGGGTTCGGGGCCAAGGCCGGAGTAAAAATTCCAGCCGTCGAGCTCGGAAGGGGAAAAGACGGCGCAGTACCCGAAGCGGCGGGGGTCTTCAAACACCACCCGGTCGCGGCCTTCCAGCTCCAGCACAAGATGGGCGTGCTTGGGCAGGGTCCGTGCGGGTGCGGCCAGCCAGACCCGTCCGGTCATCTTGAGATGAAAAATCAGGACCCGGCCGTCGTCAATGCCGGCCATGAGCAGCTTTGCCCGTCGTGAAACCCCGGCAATGCATCCTCCCACCAGCGTGGACAAATCTCCGCTCCGGACAATGGCGGGCGTGAGGACATGTACGGCCAGGATGCGGCGCCCCCGGACCTGGGCGTCCAGGCCCCGGGCAATGGTTTCGACCTCGGGCAGTTCGGGCATCAGTGCAGGGGCAGGGTGACGGTCAGATGCCGGCCGTCGCGCAGCACGTTGAGGGTCAGGGGCATTTTCCGGCGGGACGCCGTCATGGCGGCAAAGTGAAGATCCGTGGCTTCGGACAGTTTTTTCTCGCCGGCCGCAATCAGAACGTCCCCGGCCCGCAGGCCCGCCTTGTCCGCCACGGAGCCGACATCGACGCTGTCGACCAGAACCTGGTCATGTTCAAAGACCAGGGTCATGCCCATCCGGCTTTTGTGCTGGGCCGCACAATGGAAAAAAACCGTTTCTCCGGTCATGGGTCGCAGTTCGGTTTTTTGCTGCTCCAGGAAATCCTCCCTGTCGCGCAGGGGCACAACAGCCAGACAACGGGCCGCAGGGGCCAGGGTGCGGATGCGGTATTCAATGCCCCATCCGAATTCCACATGTCCGGCTCCGGCCAGGATGATCATGGGCAGGCCCAGTCTGTCACGCCAGCGCAATGCTTGTTCGGCCATCATGGAATCCCACAGGGATTGGACCAGATAGAATTTTTCGGCGATTTCGCCTTTGGATGGGGGTGCGACTCGTGACTCGCGCTCAGCGCCCTTTTCCGGCTGCGAATCGGGCCGGAACTCGCGCATGGTTTGGTGCAGGCCGACCTGCTTCTTCAGGGCTTTTTTCTGGGCCGGACTTGCGTCGATGATGCGGCTCGGCAGAAGGGCTTGCTCTTCTGCGGTCAGGGCACTCTTCCCGTGATCGCGGAATCTGGTCAGGACCGCGCGCGGGATGTTGAGTGCGACCACGGGCAGATTGTGGTTCTCGGCCAGCACAAAGATGGGTTTATACAAGGAATACGGATATCCCCACAGTTTTTCCCATTCCACTTCCCGGCCGAGGTTTTCGGCCGTGATCTGTCGGGCGTTGAAGCGGTCAAGCACATGTTGCGCGGTTACCGGCAGCATTTCCAGGCCGATGGCGAAAGCTGTGTCTGCGGCGGCCAGGGCTTCGATGATTCTGGTCTGGACCGCATGGTCGCACGGATTGGTGTGGCTTTCGCCGATCAGGATGAAATCCTGCTCCCGGGCGAATCCGACGATGTCCTGGTCATCCAGGGGATGTCCGGACATCGCCAGAAGTGAGCCCGTGGGCGGTGCATCCCACTGCGGGGATGTCACCGTCACGGGTTTGGCGCACCCGGCCAGCAGCGCCAGGAGCAGGAGGGGTGGTAGCAGCCTGATCATCAATCCCAATTGCGCTTGTCCTCAATGAATCGGATCTGTGGCGGCAAGGTTCCGGGGGTGAGGACTTTGAGCGCCGGCCTGATTTTGATCTTTTCCCGGAACAAGTGCAGCAATTCTTCATCCCGCTTGAAGCTCGACGCTTCGATCAGCAGGGTCATCTCGTCGATGCCGCCGGGATTGGTGACTTCGATCTGCCAGCGTTTGATCTCCTCGAAGCCGGAAATGACCTGTTCGACCTGATGCGGGTAGACGAACATGCCCTTGATGCGGGCTGTCGTGTCCACGCGGCCGACAATGGTGCCCAGGCGCGGGGAGGTCCGTCCGCATGGACAGGGCGCGCGGTCGATGTAGGACAGGTCGCCCGTCGCCAGGCGGATCAGGGGATATGTTTTGTTGAAGGCCGTGACCACGATTTCGCCGACTTCGCCATCCTTGAGCGGGATGCCCGTGTCCGGATGGCAGATTTCGACATAGGCCCGGTTGGCGATGTGCAGACCGTTTTTGTGGAAGCACTCGTACCCGATACAGCCGACATCGGCCGTGCCGTATCCCTGGCGCATGATCAGGTCGAATTTCTTTTCCAGGGTGGAACGCATTTTTTCCGAGAATTTTTCGCCGGTGACAAAGCCCACTTCCAGGTAGAGGTCCTTGCGCAGATTCAGGCCCTTTTCCTCACCCTTCTGGGCCAAGTGCATGAGATAGCTGGGTGTGCCCACGTAGCCCGTCACGCGAAGTTTTTTCATGATGTCCAGCTGCGTGCCGGTGTTGCCCGGGCCGGAGGGGATCACGGCGCAGCTCAGCTGGCGCAGGGGCTCTTCAAACATCAGACCCGCCGGAGTCATGTGATAATTGAAGGTGTTCTGGACCAGATCGCCGGAGCGGAAACCGGCGGCGTAAAAGCTTTCCGTCCATCCCCAGTAGTCTTCGTTACGGTCTTCTGGATCAAAAATGGGTCCCGGAGACAGGAACACGCGGCGCAATTCCCCCAGATCCTTGGTCAACAGGCCGCCAAGGCGCGGTCCCATGGACTGCAAGAAGATCAGTTCCTTTTTTTTCAGGATGGGGACATGCTTGAGATCGATCAGGTCGCGGAATTTCTCCACGGAAAACTGTGCGCGGTCAAAGCGCTTTTTCACGTCCTCGGAATATCTGTACGCATACGAAAGCAGCTCTTTGAGCTGAATTTGGTAATATTTCTGGCGCTCTGTAGCGTCCAGAACTTCGCGCCGGCTGAAAATGCCTTCAGTGCGATCCTTGCGGGTCATCAGCGCTCCTCCTTTGAGTTGGGGGGTCCGGTTGGGCCGGGGTTGGGGTGGACGAAAATTTAAGATTATAGGAATAAAAAAAGGATTTGCAAGATGAAAATTGCAAATCCCTGAATTTGAAAGGAAAGTGGCTGTTAGATCTCGGGGGCTACATCGCTTTCAATGGTGTTCTCAACGTTTTCCGGTGCGGCTTCGGGTTCTTCCAGACGGGCGTAGGTACGGGCAAAGACCAGAAAGCCGGTGTGGGCCACCATGCGGTCGTCGGGACGCAGTCGCTCCGGCACGGGCTTGTAGTGGCGCAGAAGGATTTCCAGCACCTCAATCTGTCGGAACGGTCCGTCCTCCATGGCCTTAAGCAGATCCTGGACTTGGTTGGTCGTGGGCAGCAGAAAGCCGATGGGGGCTCCCGGCACCACGGCGGCCGGAACGTGGCGAATCACGTCGACGGGCTCGCGAACGTCCAGAAACAGCGCGTCGGCCTGGTGGGCGTGAAAGCCTTCGGACACATCGTGGTGAAATTGCTCCACGCGATGCGCAAGGCCGATGCGCTCCAGATTTTCGCGACAGAGGGTGTAGAACTCTTCCCGGCGCTCATAGGTGTAGACCTTGCCCGTGTCGCCGACCAGCCAAGCCAGAGCCGTGGTCAGCCCACCGGAGCCGCAGCCCGCCTCGACAATCCGGCAGCCGGGGCCGATGCCGAGCTTCATGGCGATATAGCCGATTTCCTTGGGGTAAATGATCTGAGTTCGGCGTTTGACGGATTTGATCAGGTCGTAGAGCGTGGGGCGCATGACGGTGAACGGATAGCCCTTGTGTGTTCGGACTTGTTGCCCCCATCCGGCCGCCCGGACTTCATCGAGGTGGAGAATTCCCTCGTTTGTGTGCATAACCTGCCCTTCCCGGGCTGATACGAAATATCGCTTGTCCTTTGCGTTGAGCAGCATTACCAGCTGTCCCGGATCGAGCATGTGGCCTCCTTTGGTGCGTAGGCGGGACTAGCCGCGCCTCTCTGCGATGTCAAGCAACCCCTGCTGTGGCGCCATGGTTTTTCTTGCTATGGAACCCTTGCCCGGTTAGAGAACTTCAATGATATTCGGCGTGGTGGGTGTCCGGCAACGACCGGTTTTTCATTTCTCGCCCCATGCCTTGGTATCGCCAATTTTTCCGGATTTCCGGGCTTAGCTTTCGTCAATTTTTCCGGCTTGCCGGGTGCAATTTTTACCAAAGGATTTTTCTATGAGTGACAAGCTCAAACGCAAGATGTTCATCAGCGTACTGCCTGGTGAGCAGGTCGAAGTTGCCATTATGGAAGATGGCGTTGTTGTCGAGTACTATGTGGAAATGCTTCATCAGAGCAAGACCAAGGGCAACATCTACAAGGGGCGGATCCACAATGTCGACCAGGCCCTCCAGGCCGCCTTCATCAATTATGGCGCGGACAAGAATGGATTTTTGCAGGTCGACGAGGTCCATCCTGAGTATTACCTGACCGATGTGCCGGGTCGGGGCAAGTATCCGCCTTTGCAGAAAGTGCTCAAGGCCGGTCAGGAAGTCCTGGTGCAGGTCGTCAAGGAGCCCACGGGTTCCAAAGGTGCGTTTTTGACCACCTATCTGTCCATTCCGGGGCGCTATTTCGTGTTGACGCCGGGCCGGGAACAGCTGGGCATCTCCCGCAAGATCGAGGACGAAAAAGAGCGTGAGCGGCTGAAGGAAGTGGTCGAGGAACTCAAGCTCGACGAAGGTCTGGGCGTTATCGTGCGTACGGTCAGCGAGACGCAGAGCAAGACCAGCCTGTCGCGGGACCTGCAGTTTTTGAAGCGTCTGTGGAAGGATATTCGCAAGAAAGGCATTTCTTCGGAATCGCCGGCGCTCATATACGAGGAAAAGGACCTGGCCTTTCGCGCCATCCGCGACTACCTGACTCCCGACATCGCCGAATGCTGGGTCGACGACGACGTGACCGCCAAGCAGATCACGGAGTTTGCGGCCCTTATCTTTCCTCGCCGCAAGACATTCATCAAGGTTCACACCGAGACGGACAAGACCTTGTTCGAACGCTTCCGCATCGAGGTCCAGCTGCAGAAGATTTTCAGCCGCAACGTCAATTTGCCGAGCGGCGGTCAGTTGGTCATCGACCACACCGAGGCGTTGACGGCCATCGACATCAATTCCGGCAAGATTGGCGGAGAGAAGAACTTCAAGGAAATGGCTTTGCGGACCAACATTGAGGCTGCCAGGGAAATTCCAAATCAGCTCATGTTGCGCGACATTGGCGGCCAGATTGTGGTTGATTTCATCGAGATGAAGGACGGCAAGCATATCCGCGAGGTTGAAAAAGTTCTGCGTCAGGCCCTGAAAGTGGATCGCGCCCGAACTGATGTCGGACGCATCTCCAAGTTCGGGCTGATGGAGATTGTGCGCCAGCGTCTGGGAACTTCCGCCTTGTCGGCAAGCCTGGAACCCTGCCCGCACTGCGCCGGTGCCGGCTCACGGCGGAATTTGGAGTGGCGCTCCATGCAGGCCCTGAAGGACATCTACCGGGAACTGCGCAAGGACAAGCAATCCGAGCCTTTCACGTACCATACGGATGCTGAGCTCATGCAGTATCTTCTGAATCGCAAGCGCGAAAAGCTCATGGAGTTTGAGGCTGCCTTTGCGCGCAGGATCTACATTGTGCCTGCCGCATCGCTTTCGTGCTCGTTTTGTTAGGTAATTCCATGAAAATACTGGTTCACCTCTGCTGTGGGCCGTGCGCCATCACCCCCATTCAGGCCATGCTGCGGGCAGGAATGGAGGTGACGGGTTTTTTTTATAATCCAAACATCCATCCCTTGCAGGAATACCTGCGACGAAGGCAAGGCGCGGCCCAGGTGGCGGCGAAGCTGGGCATCCCCGTCATCCTCAAAGACGACGAGTATGACCCCAGAGTATATTTTCAGGCAGTGACCTATCGCGAATCGAATCGCTGTCTTCCCTGCTACGCCATGCGTCTGGATCGGGCGTTGTCCATTGCCCGACGGGGACGATTCGAGCTGTTCTCGACCACCCTGCTCTACAGCAAGTTTCAGAAACACGACCAGATCCGGACTTTGGGCCAGGACATGGCCACGGGGTCCGGCGTCGAGTTTTTCTACGAGGACTTTCGCCTCGGGTGGGGCGAGGGCATTGCCTTGTCGCGGGAATGGGGGATTTACCGGCAGCAGTATTGCGGCTGCCTGTACAGTGAAAATGAGCGTTATGCACAGGAATTGAAGGGGCTTGCCTCCGGGGCGGCCTGAAGACATGCTGCTCTACGTCCATGTCCCTTTTTGCGTCGGCAAATGCGGGTACTGCGCTTTTCATTCCGGCTTGTTCAGTCCGTCCGACGCTGCCCGTTTCGTTGACCTGGTTGTCCGGGAAATGGCCCGGTGGGCACAGACGCTTGGGCCCCGACCAGTGCGGACCATCTATTTCGGAGGCGGGACCCCGTCTTTGCTGACGGTGTCGCAATTAGGGCGCATCCTGGACCATGCGGTCCGCAGTTTTTCGGTGCTTCCTGACGCTGAGATTACGTTGGAGGCCAACCCTGAATCGGCGATACGGTCGGGATTTTTCAAGCAGATGGAGACGCTGGGGATAAACCGTCTCAGTCTTGGCGTGCAGAGTCTGCAGGATGAGTTGCTGCAGGTGCTGGGTCGCCCCCACGACAGTCGACAGGCTCGTTTGGCCATGGACCGTGCGGTTGCCGCATTCTCCAATGTAAGTGTCGACCTCATCTGGGGGCTTCCGGGTCAACGCCTTGACCACTGGATGGGGGATCTGGCCCAGACGGTTGCCGCAGGACCGCAACATTTTTCGTTGTACGGCCTCAGCCTGGAAGAAGGCACGGCCCTGCAGGAGGCGGTGAACTGCGGAAGGTTGACGATCCCGGACGACGAGGAATGTGTCGACATGTATTCGCAGGCTGTGAGATATCTCCAAGCCGAGGGTTTTTTGCAGTACGAGGTTTCCAACTTCAGTCTTTCGGACTGTGAAAGCCGGCACAATGCCGGATACTGGTCCGGCCTGGATTATCTTGGCCTTGGCCCCGGCGCCGTGTCGACAATGGGTGAGCGGCGATGGGTCAATCCCCCGAATCTGGCCGCATACGAAAGGCTGATTCTGACGGGACAGGGAGCGCGCGAAACAGAGCATTTGTCGGCAGAGGTCCGCCGGCGGGAGATGGTCATGCTGGCTCTGCGCACCAGGCAGGGGCTTGATCTGAATAAATTTAAGGCAATGGCCGGCAGGCATCTGAAGCTTGATCAAAATCCCGCTGTCGAGCGTTTGCGTTCCAGCGGTCTGATCCACCTGAGCACCGGCCATCTTCAACTGACCAGCGCCGGAATGCTGGTCAGCAATTCCATCATTGAACTCGTGCTCGATCTCCTGGATGGCGCGCACGATGACACGGGGCATCTATGACAGAGAAAATTGAACTCAGCGAGGCTGCAGGCAGTGCGGCTCAACCAGAAATTTCCGAGGCCGCAACATTCGTCATGGCCGACTTGCCACCTGCTCTGCAGGAAACAGCCCGTCGGCTGAACTGGACCGAGCTCATGCCGGTGCAGTCGCAGACCATCCCGCTTATGCTGGCCGGCGGGGACGTGATGGTTCAGTCCCAGACTGGCAGCGGCAAGACCGGAGCTTTTTTGCTGCCGATCCTGCACCGGATCGATCCTGCTCTGGGCGCGCCCCAGGCCTTGATTCTGGCTCCGACGCGCGAGTTGGCCGTTCAGGTCAGTCGTGATGCCGAGGAGTTGGGACTTGGGATAGGCGTTCGCTCCCTGGCCATTTATGGCGGGGTGGGCTACAAGCCCCAGATTCAAGGTCTGGAAGCCGGAGCGCAGTTGATCATCGGCACGCCCGGCCGCATTCTGGACCATTTGCTCAAAGGCACGCTTAATCTGGATCGGCTCAAGGTTCTGATCTTTGACGAGGCGGACCGCATGCTCTCCATGGGTTTCTACCCGGACATGAAGCAGCTGCAGCGATACCTGCCGCGTGGGCTGCAGTCGGCCATGTTTTCAGCCACCTATCCCGGGCACGTCAAGCGCTTGGCCCAGCAGTTTCTGAAAGATCCGGTTTTTGTATCCTTAAGCCAGACCCAGGTTCATGCCAGCGACGTGCTGCATGTGGTTTACAAGGTGCCGGCCATGCAGAAAAGCCGCATCCTGGTGAAGATCATCGAACAGGAAAATCCGGCTTCGGCTATCATTTTCTGCAATACCAAAGCCGATGTCCATTTTGTCTCCGTGGTGTTGCGCCGTTTCGGATACGATGTGGGCGAGATCAGCGCCGACTTGTCCCAGGCTGCTCGGGAAGAGGTCTTGGAGAAACTGCGCCAGAATAAGCTTAAATTTCTGGTGGCCACGGACGTGGCGGCCAGGGGTATCGACATCCATGAGTTGTCCCATGTTTTTCAGTATCAGCCGCCGCAGGATCATGAAGCCTATGTGCATCGCACCGGCCGGACCGGCAGGGCCGGTGCTGCCGGTGTTGCCATTTCCTTTGTATCCGGCATGGAAGAGATTGAGCTGGAGCAGATCGCCAAGAAGTTTTCCATCAATCTCGAAGAGCGTCAGGTGCCTGCCGACGAAGAATTGGAGATCCTCATTTCGCAGCGGGCTGTTTTTCTGATGGAGGCCCGGCTGCGTGGAGCGGACAATATTCAGAAGGAGCGCATGCAGCGCTTTTCGCGCATTGTCACAGATCTGGCCGCCAATGAGGATTCCCGCCTTCTGTTGGCCATGCTCATCGACGAATTCTATCAGAAAACCTTTCATGCGCCCTTGGAGCAGCCGACGGAGACCATGATGGATGTTCGTCGGCCAAGCCCACGGCCCGCTGTTGCGCCAGACCGGCCTGAACGTGTCGAAAGCGTTGTTGCGTCCGAGGGAGGCGAACGCCCTGAGGGAGAAAAGCGACGCCGCAAGCGCAGCCGTAAAAAGCCGGCCAATGGTGCTGAGCCACGGACGCAGGAGGGGATCTCCCAGGAAATGGAAGGGCGGGTGTCACCGCCTGCAGCGCCCAAGGTGGAAGCTCCGGCCCTTGCATCGCCTGTGGTCGATCAGGAGGTCCGCTCCGTACCTTCCGCAGATGCAGAACCGGACAGCTCGGATTTTGCCTTTGGGTTCGGTGAGGTTCTCGATTCCATCTGGGATCATCCTGAAACCGGGGAAAATAACGAGGCTGTTGTGGCCCCAGCCAAGAAACGGCGTCGTCGCAGGCCGAGAAAATCCGGTGGCCCCAAGCCGGAGGCTGTGGTGGAAACGTCTGGAGAGTCCGATGCGCCGACTGTTTCCGCAGTGCCCCCGACGCCGGTGGCCGCAGGGCCGGAACGTCAAGCCCCGACGCGGCCGACAGGGAACCACCAGCGGGGTCACTCCAGGCCTGAGCCGGCGAAAAGCAAGGATCAGGAACGCGGCCGGGGCGGAGAGTCGCAGGGGAAGAGCGCTCCGCCTGCGCCACCCGCCAAGCCTAAAAAGAAAATCTTTCTGGAATGATTTCAAGAGCCCCGGCGTGTTCGGGGCTCTTGATTTTGGTTTTCAGGGCTTTGCTGTCGACTGGCCGGTAAAAAGAGGTTAGATGAATTCAGAATAAATGGGCGGCAGGAGATGAAGGCCATGAACGCCAGTTCGTTGCAAGGAGGGGCTGCATGACGCAGGAGCGACGTAAACGAAGCCGTGTTAATCTTGAGTTTCCTTTGACCATCGCTTTTGAGGGCAAACGGGTGCGCGGGCTTGTCCGGGACTTGAGCCTCAAGGGTTTATCCTGCAGCACAGAGGCGTGGATTGTTCCCGGCAAGGAATGCGACGTTACTTTAGAGCTGGAATCGGGGATTCGGATGCATATCCACGGTCGCGTTATCCGTGCCGGGCAGGACGGGGCCATTGATTTTTTGAGTATGGACGAATCCAGTTTTGCTCATTTGCGCAATGTGGTTCGGCTGTATGCCGATGATGCGGATGCCGTCGACGACGAACTGCGCACTCCGGCCTTTACCGTGGAATAGCCTTTTCCAGAACCAGCAGGGTGCGTTTCAGGTCAAGACCGGGGCCGAATCCTCCCAGGCTTTGGTCTGACGCCAGAACCCGGTGACAGGGGAACAGAAGCGGCCAGGGGTTGTGGGCCATGACCCGGCCTACGGCTCTGGCCCCTCGCGGCGAGTCGCAGGCGGCAGCCAGTTGACCGTAGGTGGTGTGACTTCCTCGCGGAATTGAGTCGCGCAGCTGGTGCAGCACCTTGAGGGTGAATGGTGTCAGGGATGCGGTGTCGAGCGGCATCATCGGCCACCTGTCGCACGTCAGCTCATCAAAATTGGCGATGATTTCCTGCAATTCCCGTCCGTGCGCGGAGCGGGGCAAAGAGGGGTGAATCTGCTCCCCGGTCAGGTCGATACGCAGCAGCAGTCCCTGATTCCAGACAAATGTTGCCGAAAACCAGCGATTGCCAAATGTCTCGGTCGTCTCGGGCATAATTCCTCCGTTTCAGATGTTGAGCCATGGGGGCAGAGAATGGTCCAGCGCCCGTCCCTGCCAGCTGTTCTCCTGTTCCAGGCGCTGTCGGATCGCGTCAAGTGTCGCGTGTTTGTTCTGGGCCCAGCCCGGAGCGATCAGTTCGTCTCCGACAGGGTCCGCGATCAGGCGATGAACGACGATGTCGGGCCGCAGCAACTCCAGTCCGCGCACGGCCCAATCCAGGGACTCCCGCCGGCTCAGCAGGGCGATGGTGCCTTGTCGCCATTGTGATTCCATGTGCGTCCCCCTGGCAATGAAAAGATTGTGAATTTTTATGCCGGTCACGGGCAGGCTGTTGACAAAGAGCACGGTCTGTTCAAAGTCCGCCATGTTTTCTCCGGGCAGACCAATCATGACATGGGCGCAGACCTTGAGCCCGCGGGCAGCGGCATGGCGGGTCCAGATTGCGAAGCATTCGGCCGAGTGTCCACGGTTGATCCGGTTTAGGGTGGCGTCGTGGGCAGATTGAAGGCCAAGGTCAAGCCATACTTCTTCCAGGGGCGCGCCGGCGAGGATGTCCAGCTTTTCCTCATCCAGACAATCCGGACGGGTGCCGATGGCCATGCCGGCCAGATCGGGAAGGGCGGCTATCTCGTCGACCAGTCGGGCCAGCTTTGCCGCCGGGCCATGGGTATTGGAAAAAGACTGGGCGTACGCCAGGAATCGGACGTTTTTCATGCGCCGTTGGTAGTTCCGGCACAGCAACAGGTACTGCTGCGTCAACTCATGCCCCTGCCGGGACAGTCCCGTGCCCGATCCTTTTTGATTGCAGAATGAGCAGCCTTTTCTGGATAGCGTGCCGTCGCGATTGGGACAGGTGCCGGCGACGTCGAGGGGTATTTTTTGTATTCGGTGATCGAAGCGTTGCCGGAAGTAGGTGGCCAGGGAATAGAATCTGTTGGACGGCATAGTTGAAATTATTGAAGATTGATGTCTGAAGAGATGTGGTTGCCTGTACTTTCGTGTTTTGGTACGCAAAACGGCTCGCGTAACAACGTGGGTGGTTCGGGCCCTGCCCTTGTCTCTTACCGGTTAATCCAGCCGAGCATGATAAAAGAGGAATTGTATGTCCAGAATTTTGGATAAGATTTTGGGGTTCTTTTCGAACGATCTGGCGATCGATCTGGGAACCGCCAACACATGTGTGTACGTCAAGGGTAAGGGCATTGTGCTGCGCGAGCCGTCGGTGGTCGCGGTCAAGCGTGACAACCGCGGGAACAACAAGGTGCTGGCGGTGGGCAGCGAGGCTAAGCGCATGCTGGGCCGTACCCCCGGGAATATTGTTGCGATCCGGCCCATGAAGGATGGGGTCATCGCGGATTTCGAAGTCACCGAAGCCATGCTGCGCCACTTTATTTCCAAGGTGCACAACAGCCGTCGGCTGGTTCGGCCGCGCATAGTTATTTGCGTACCCACGGGCATCACGCAGGTTGAGAAACGGGCCGTGCGCGAGTCGGCGCAGAGCGCCGGTGCGCGCGAGGTATTTCTGATCGAAGAGCCCATGGCTGCGGCCATCGGCGCGGATTTGCCCATCACCGAGCCCACGTCGAACATGGTGGTCGATATCGGCGGAGGCACGACCGAGGTGGCGGTTATTTCCCTGGCCGGCATCGTGTATTCCAAGTCCGTGCGCATTGGCGGCGACAAAATGGACGAAGCCATTTTGCAACATGTCAAGCGTAAGTACAACATGCTCATCGGCGAGAGTTCCTCCGAAGACATCAAGACCACCATCGGCTCGGCCTATCCCCTGGATCCTGAGCTGACCATGGAGGTCAAGGGACGGGATTTGGTTTCGGGCATCCCGCAAAACATCACCATTACATCCGAAGAAGTTCGCAAGGCCATTTCCGAGCCTGTTGACGCCATTGTCCAGGCTGTGCGTATTGCCTTGGAGCAGACTCCGCCGGAACTGGCAGCGGATATTGTTGACCGGGGTATTGTGCTGACCGGCGGAGGTGGGCTGCTCAAAGGCCTGGATCACCTGTTGCGCGAGGAGACTTCCCTGCCCATAACCGTTGTGGACGATCCGCTTTCCACCGTGGCGCTGGGGTCGGGCAAGGTCCTTGATAATCTCGACGTCCTGCGCGAGGTCACTGTCGAGTAACGGCATGTCTCCTCGCATTAAATATCTGGTCCTCTTTTTTTTCCTTCCGCTGTTTTTGTACTTTTCCATGTATACGTGGAACTGGAAAACAGGATACCTGGATCGAATTTCGTCCTTTATCGGTCTGGAGGTGGCCGGTTGGGTGCTTGCGCCTGGTCGCTGGGTGCAAAGCAATGCCGACGAATTCTGGAACCGCTATGTGTACCTGGTTGGTGTCCGTCAGGAAAACGAGGACCTTGGGCTGCGTGTCCGAGAATTGGAATTGGAAGTAATCCGCTTGTCCGAGCGGGCCAAAGCGGTGGATCGACTGACCTCTTTGTTGCGTTTTACCCCGGAGCCCAATTGGGAAAAGCGGGGATGTCGGGTCATCGGTCAAAAACTTGGGCCCAACGCCATCCTTGAGACCATGCTTGTTGATGTCGGAACCAGCCACGGTGTCCAGCCAAATGACCCGGTGATTTCTACCAAAGGTGTTGTTGGGCGAATCGCCAAGCCGGGTTTGCATTTTTCCACGGTTCTGCTTCTCACCGATGCCACGAGCAGAATTCCTGTCATTTCTCAAACAGGGCGCGTGCCGGCCATTCTTCAGGGCCAGGGCCAGGGCGCTTTCCTGGAGGTCAAGTTCATCCCTCGCAACGATCCCGTGATTCCTGGTGAAATACTGCTGACCTCCGGTCAGTGCGGTGTTTTCCCCAAGGGCATACCTGTGGCCCGCGTGGTCGAAGTGACTCCGGCCGATGTCTCTTTGTTTCAGAAAGTCTACGCCGAACCGTTGTTGGCCCTGCGCTATTACGAGGAATTGCTTGTCTTGACCCGCACCGACGGTTTTGATCCGAAATTGCCGCTGGTTTCCCCTCTGGCAGAGTCGGATTCGGGCCGGAACAACACCGCAGATGCAAATGCCAGCCAACCCAATGCGACCGCCCCGTCCGGTGAAACCCGCCAGACAGTCCGAAAGAAACCGTGAGGCTGTCGATGGGACACGCAGAACGTAGCCGGCAATCCGGCCTGCCGCAATGGATCTGGTGGGCCGCGTACTCAGTGATTGCCTTCTGGGCCCAGGATATGTCGGGGGGGCTGGATTTTCTTTCTCCGGCAGTGCTGATCTGTCTGCAAACCGGACAGTGGTGGGCCGCGACTATTTTTACAGCCAGCTGGATCCTGGTGCAGGAAGGTGTCGGCAACCTCATGTTCGGCTCGTCCATTGTTTTTTTTGCCGGGATGCACGTACTTTTTTTTCTGGCCAGATGGCTTCTTGAGCCTGAAAATCCGTTGTTCATCATTTTTTTTTCGCTCTTGCTGGCGGTGTGGTCGAGATTGGTTCTCGTTGGGGTTGTTGCCTTTCAGGAGGTTCACGTCCAACTTGACGATCCGTGGACAGTGATTGGGCGGCAATGGCTAGCCTATGGAATTTATTGGTCCGTGATGTTGATGCTGTACCGTCGGTGGAACTTTCATGGGCGCGTTTGATTCTCCAGAACGGCCGCGTTTCTTTTCCGGTCCTCCTTTACTTTTGTTGCTCATCGTTGTTCTGTTCTGTATTTTTGGAATTCGCTTGTGGTTCCTTCAGGTCTACAAGAGTGATTTTTACAAAAGTAGGGCTCAGGAAAACAGGACGCGGCAAAGCACCATGTTTTCTCCCCGCGGCATTATACATGATAGAGATGGCGTGTTGTTGGCGGAAAATTCTCCCGCCTATGCCCTGGCCTTGGTTCGCGAGGACTGTCCTGACATTCCGATGGTGCTGGATCAGATCAGCCTCTGGACCGGGCAGCCACGGGATGATCTGCAAAAAGCTTTTGAGTTGGGCCGTAAGCGGGTCAAGCATTTTGACGAGCAGGTCATTGTTCCCAACATCTCCTTTGACCTTGTGGCCCATGTGGAAGCGCATCTGCTGGATTGGCCGGGTCTGGGGATTGTGGTCCGCCCCAAGCGGTTTTACCCGCATGGTCCGGCCCTGGCGCATGTGCTGGGTTACGTAGCCCGGGCCAACGAGGAGGAATTGAACAACGATCCGGACTTGCAGCTTGGCGATGACGTCGGAAAACAGGGAGTTGAGTACACTCTTGAGCGCCGACTGCGCGGTGTCAAAGGGTTGGAGGAATTTGAGGTCGATGCTTCGGGTCGGGTGCTAACAACCAGGGTGATCACGCCGCCGACCATGGGCGAGGATTTGACCCTGAGCATTTCCCTGCGTTTGCAGGAAGCTGCTCTGAAAGCCATGGAGGGCCGGGTCGGATCGGTCATTGCCATGGATGTGGACACGGGAGAGATCATGGCCCAGGTCAGTCTGCCCAGTTATGATCCCAACGAGTTTGTCGTGGGCATCAGCCATCGTCGCTGGAACGAACTGCTTGAAGATCCGCAGCACCCTCTTCAGAACAGGCCCGTACAGAGCACCTACCCGCCCGGATCTGTTTTCAAGCTGGCGGTTGGAGGGTTGATCCTGGATTCCGGGCTGATGAAGCCGTCATCCTCGGTGTACTGTGCTGGAAAGTACTCGCTGGGACAGCGTGACTTCCGGTGTTGGAAGCGTGGGGGGCACGGCAAGGTGGATTTCCGCAAGTCCCTGGTTGAGTCGTGCGATGTGTACTACTATCAGGCCGGAGAACGTCTTGGCGTCAGCGCCATCAGCGACTATGCGGTGCAGTGCGGTTTCGGCGTCAGGACCGGGATTGAGCTGCCTCATGAGCGTTCCGGCAACATGCCAAACCCTGAGTGGAAGATGAAGCGATTTGGCGAACGGTGGCATGGCGGCGAAACTTTGAATTTTTCCATTGGCCAGGGTTATACTCTGACCACGCCCTTGCAGGTGGTGCGTTTTGTGGCCGCTCTGGCCAATGGCGGGGCCATTTTGCGCCCTACCCTGCTGCGAACGGACCGCGCGGACAAGGTCGGAGAACTCCCCATGACGGAGAACACAAGGCGTCTGATTCTGGATGCCATGGTGGCGACAGTCGAAGAGGAACGCGGAACGGCGAGAAGCATCCGCCGTCCGGGCGTGCGCGTTGGAGGAAAGACCGGCACGGCTCAGGTCGTGAAATTGATGGATAAGTTCGAAAAGAAGAAGACCCATGAGATACCCTACAAGTACAGGGATCATGCTTGGCTGGCCGGGTTTGCGGAAAAGGACGGGCGCAGATACGCCATTGTGGCCATGATTGAGCACGGCGGTCAGGGCGGCGCTGAAGCCGGGCCGGTTGTGGGGGCCATGATCGATGCGCTGTTCGAATTGAACCAGCCTGATGAAGAGGGACAGCCATGATTGATCGCCGCCTTTTTCTGCACGTCAACTGGAGCTTGATCGGGCTGACCTTGTTGCTTTTTTCCATCGGAATCATGAATTTGTACTCGGCCAGCACCTTGCGGGTTGCCTCAGGTCTTGAGCTTGATTCGTACTTTCATAAACAGTTGATCTGGGGAAGCGGCGGGTTATGCCTGATGTTTGCCGTATTGCTTGTGGACTACCGGCATTTCAAGGCAATCTCCTGGCCCTTGTTTTTTTTGTCGCTGGCCCTGCTGGTCGGAGTCAGCCTGGCCGGTAAGACGATTTATGGCGCGAAACGCTGGCTGGACCTTGGCTTGTTCAATTTTCAACCGACCGAGTTGGTCAAGATTGCGGTCCTCATTCTGGGGGCGCGTCTCCTGGCCCGCATGGAGGGGCGACTGGGTTGGCTCAATCTTGGAAAGGCCCTGCTCGTGGGCTTGGTGCCGGCCGCGTTGATCATCAAGCAGCCTGATCTTGGCTCGGCGTTGAACATCATGCTCATTTTGGGCGGTATGATTTTGTTTAAAGGCATGGCCGCTGGGGTGTTCAAGGTGCTTCTGGTCACTGTGCCGAGCCTGTTGCCTTTTGGGTGGTTTTTTTTGCACGACTACCAAAAAAAACGAATTCTGACGTTTTTGGACCCGGGCAACGACCCTCTGGGCGCAGGGTATCACATTATTCAGTCGCAAATCGCCATCGGTTCCGGGGGGTTCTGGGGCAAGGGTTTTCTGGAGGGCACGCAGAGCCAGCTGCGCTTTTTGCCGGAAAAACATACGGACTTCGCATTTGCTGTTTTTGGTGAAGAATGGGGTTTTTTTGGCTCCATGGCCTTGCTGACGCTCTTTTGTTTCTTTTTGTACCAGATCTACATTGTCTCCATGGATGCCAAGGATGAATTTGGACGATGTCTTGCGGCAGGAGTCTTTTTTTACTTTTTTTGGCAAATCCTGATCAATATGGGCATGGTGCTCGGCATTATGCCTGTTGTTGGTATTCCCTTGCCGTTTCTGAGCTACGGCGGCAGTTCGTCCGTGGTCAACTTTTGCATGATCGGTCTCGTGCTGAACGTAGCCATGCGGCGTTTTGTTTTTAAGAAAGGCTGAGCGAGCCGCGATCCAGTAAAATCTTTCTGTCTTCAAATAATCCTTTCGCGATTCCGCTTGGGCGGTGTTCCAGAGTCGGCTAGTCACGTGAAATTTTGAACAAAGCGTGGAAAATCAGCGGGTGAGCCGCCGGCAGCATAATGTTTCCCAAAAAGATTTTGACACGATATGTGGAATCAGATAGAGGCCCAGTGACTTTGAACAAAAATTCACAACCTTTTTAGGGGGCGGCATGATTGATCTTAATTTCACATTTTTTGTTCAACTTGTGAACTTCCTGGTCCTTCTGACGGTCTTGAATTTGATCCTGTACCGGCCGATTCGCGGTATGATCAAGAAGCGGGCTGAAGTCATGAACGAAAAGCTTGAGTCTATTGCGGGCTTTACGGCGGATGCGCAGGCCAAGTTGGAAGGTTACAAGGCTTCGTTGACTGGTGCTCGTGTTGAAGCCCAGCAGGTTCGCGTGGAGCTTAAGGCTGAAGGTTCGGTTGTTGAGTCCTCGAAGCTGGCCGAAGCGAGTGCCGAAGCTGCAGAGAAGATAGCTGCCGCCCGTAAGGACATCCAGGCACAGAAAACGGCTGCCCTGAAGGCATTGCGCGGTCAGGTGTCCGGTTATGCCAAGGACGTTGCCGCGAAGGTATTGAGCAGGGCTTAATGACGAGAGGGTTCCTTGTGTGTCTAGATTTACTTTTTCATATAAGGAGGGCGGAATTTTGAAAAAGTTCAAGACTGTC
>CAZYZA010000027.1:29189-35368 GCA_964651415.1 uncultured Desulfovibrionaceae bacterium | reverse complement strand
TTGACTTTCAGTTCTGTTGCAGAAGCCATTGAGGCAACGCCGAACAGCATGGCGGCCAGCAGGGCTACGAGTGTAAAACGTTTCATGTTCTTCCTCCTTTTGCGTTGTGAAAAAAACTTCTGACGCCTGGGTGAACTGCTACGATAGTTCCGGACCAAAAAGCAAGCCTTTTTTCCTGTTTTTGGGCCGGAAGTTTAAAAAATTTAACTGTTCAATTTATTGAACCAGGCCGCTTTGCTGGTTCAGATCCAACGGATAGGCCGTGACCAATGTCCTTTTTTGGGCCGTGCCGGCCATGCCGGTGTGGGAATTGATGCTGACCACGAGATCCAGCCCGCCGTCGTTGTCCACGTCGGCCAGGGCGTAATCCGTGACCGTACCCTTGATGCGGGCCGTTTTCCATTCCAGGCTCATGCCGACTCCGTCCCAGTACAGGGCGTGGATTTCGCCTTGAGGATAGTCCCGGTAATTGGAGAAGAATTGCGCGGAGACGGAAATGTTGCGGCTGATGATCAGTTCGTAGCGGTTGTCTTTGTCCAGATTGGCCGGAATGGCGCGCAAGGGGATGAAAACCCTGTCTTGCGGAACCTGACTGCCATCCGGTGCCTTGAGCCCCAGGGCCGCCGAGTGGTACTCAATGCCCAGATTGGATCCGGCATAGGTTTCCTCGCTCGACGAGAGCAAGGCGCCGGTGGAGCTGTAGACGCGCATGCGGTCGTAGTCGTCGATCATGATCAGCTGGTGATCGTTTTCAACCGGGAGAAAGGTCACGTTGAAGACCGTTCCTCCCATGGGCAGGTTGACGACAGGGCCTGGTTCATATTTTCCACCCTGCTTGATCATCTGGTGGATTTTACTGTCCATGTATTTGATTCGACCGACGCCCTGACCGACCAGGGTCGGGCTGAACGTGGGGGGCATGTTCAAAACGCCCAGGAAATAGGGGATGGGGTCAGCCTGGATTTCAAATTTTGCGCCGTCAAAACCGACAATGAGAGACCGGGGATCCTTGTCCAGGGCTGCGGCGATGATCAGTTCGTGCCGTCCGTTGCGGTTCAGGTCCATGCTGTTGAGGCGAACGTAGTTCCGGCCCTTGGGCAGATCCATTGCCGCGATTTGCATCATTTGGCCGTCCTGAACGCGATAGGCGATGATGCTCTTGTCCGTCATGATGAAGATCTCGTTCTTGCCGTCGCCGTCGCCGTCGCAGACGACCATGCCGCGATTGGCAAAGGGCAGGCTCTGACTGCGCCAGCGGCCCATGGACGTGTCGGCGTCCTGGTATTTGAGGGATGGGTTGGCGTAGGCCGTGCCGGATTTGGCCTCATTGACGATCAGGGCTTCGTTCATGGGGCGGACCACGGACTGGGCTTGTGCTGCCGCCGTTTCGGGACGACCGAAAACCTGGCCGTTGATGTTCTGGGCCACGGTCTCCAGGCTGGGGATGACCTGGTTCAGGGTTGTCTGCATCGGCCTGGGTTGGTTTGACCCGGTCGGATCAATGACGTTGACGTCCAGACTGCAGTCCTGACCCATGACGGTCAGGCTGCCCCAGACCAGATAGTCTGCACCAAGGGCCTGGCGGATTTTGTCTGCCGCTCCGGCATCGGTCGGCAGGCTGGCCGCGGCCTTGTTCACCGCGCCCTGATCCATGGGCACGAAATTGTCGGGCCAGGTCAGGCGTGTGGTCAGCATGCTTTGAATCCCCTGACTCAGATATTGGTACTCCTGCGGCCCATGGACCCCAAAAGGCAGAACCGCAAAGGTTTTCGGCTTTTCGGCCTGCACCTGCGCGGCGCACACAAGCAGGAACGCGATGCCGACGAGAAGTCTCTTGAACATTGTCTCCTCCGAGAATACAGATTTCGGACGTTGCCGGGTACAGCGAGAACACTTGAAAGTGGCTCTTCATGGTAAGGAATCCGGGGAAAGTCAACAGTCGCCATGGTTTTGGGCCGAAGCCTCCTGTCGGCGCCATGTCCTGCGGCGCTCTCATTTTAGTATTTTTCATGAGGTATCCATGATTTCCAGACGCGATCTGCTTTTCGGCATGGTCAGGCGATTGCGGGAAACCGACGGCGATAACCCGGTCTCGGGTATTGGCGTCGATATTTCCGAAGCCGATCAGGCCTATGCGGCCAAAGACTACGCTGCGGCCCGCGAACTTTACAAGGCGGTCCTCAAGGGCAACCGCCAGCACAAGGAAGCCAGAACCCGTCTTGGCCTTTGTCATTATTATCTTGGTGAATTCGTGCAGGCCAAGGACAGTCTGCTGGCGGTGACCAAACAGCATCCGGCCGAGTATCTGGCCTGTCTTTTCCTGGGGTTGGCCTATGCCCGTCGGGAGCAACTCGACAAATGCATGGAGGTCTGGAAGGGCTTTGTCGACCGCAACCATATCGGCGTCATGCGTGAGATCAACGTTCATCGGGCCTTGTACGAAACAGGCGAAACCCTGACCGGGGCGGAAGTGGCCGAGGCAGTGGAAAAGGCGTTTCTGAGAGGGTGAGGATGGGACAGGCGTTTCGGCCGGCTCTGATTTTCAGCATTCTTGTCCCGAAGGAAGGGACAGTCTGGTTTTAAACCCGCATTTCAGGCGCCCGGCTCGTCGTTTCCGATGAGCCGGGCGTTTTCGTCATGCGCTCAGATATATTTGTCGAGCACGGCCTTGAGGCTTTCGGCCGTGAAGGGTTTGTGCAGAATTTCATTGATGCCGGCTTCAAAGGCGGCCTTGTTGTCCGTGGCTTCGTTCTGGGTGGTGATCATGACAATGGGCAGTTCGTCCTTGCTGAATTTGGCGCGCAGCGCCCGGCAGAGGTCGATCCCGTTGATGTCGGGCATGTTCAGGTCGGTCAGGACGATGGCCGGTTTGTCGGTCTGCATCCATTCCAGGGCGCCGGCCGGGAATTCAAACAGGACCGGCTCGTAGCCGAGTTCGTGCAGGGTTCCCTTGTAGATATTCAGGATCATGCGCGAATCGTCGACAGCGCAGACCCGTTTCCGAGTTTCGGGCTTGCTCTCCGGAGCGAGCAGCCGCAGGGCCAGTTCAGAATACCCCTTGTCCTTCAGCGTGGAGTAGAAAAAGTCGCGCACATCCTGATGAGCCTTGGTCAGGTAGCTGACAGCCATGTCCTGGTGCTGTTCCTCGCTGATCAGGCAGAAGAAGATCTGGGTGGCCTGGGCGCTGATGGCGATTTTAAGGATGCGATGGGCGTCTTCGTCCCGTTCTCCGGCCAGATTTTTGATGCCCGCAGCCATGATGGGGCTGAAATTGCGGTCCACCGCCTTGGCCGCCGCGATGCAGACATGCTCCACAGGGTCGTTCAGACCCTGAGTCAGAATGTACGCGCCTTTGTCCAGGGGCAACAGGCCCAAGGCCTCGTAGGCCGCAAAACGGACGTTGGCGTTTTTGGGTTGGTTGTGGAGCAGCTTGCGGATGGGGCTGATGGCGGCCTGGTCTCCGATATCGCCCAGAACGTTCAGGGTATGGATCTGCAGGTCCGGATCGTCGAACCGCAGGTTCTCGGTCAGGATCGGCACGGCCTTGGCGCCGATGGCGACCAGGGTTTTCTTGGCGTAGGTCCGCAGGTGGGCGTAGTGGGAGCGCATGGCTTCGTTCAGCTTGTCCAGGGAGATGGAGTCCTGAACCTTGGCAAAGATGTCGAGGATGAGCAGATCGAGCTGGTTGTCCGTGCCCATGCGCTCGGACAGCCTGAGCATGGCCGTGGGCGTGCCGATTTTACCCAGGGCCTTGGTGGCGGAAATGATCAGCGTGCGGTTGCCGGAATAAAGGAAGTCGCTCAGGTTGTTCGTGGCCTGGGGATCGCCGATTTCTCCCAGAACATTGATCAGCTGATTGATTTCGTCCACTTCCGAAGCCGCGAGCAGGGCGGTGATGACATCCTCGACCACGGCCTCCAGGCGCAGTTCCCCGGCCATGGCGATGTAGGCATCCCGATGCGGGGTTTCCGGTTGTCGCAGGGCCTGGGACACAAGGGACGGCTGGGCCAGGATCTTGATGGCCATGAGCTCGCGCAGGAACGGCATCCCCATGGCCTGATCAGGGTGTGCACTCATGTACTGGGCCAGCAGGGGTACGGCGAAATCCGGATCGGCGTATCGAAATTGGGCCAGGACCTGCTCGCGTGCGGCCTTGTCCACGTTTTCAAGGTACGCCATGACCAGTTTGGCCTTGATGACGTCTTTCTTGGCGATGTTGTCTTTGATCTCGACGACCAGGTTGCTGTGATCAGCCATGAAGTCCTCCAAGGTTGGAGATGAGGGTGGACAAGAGTCTGCCGAGGGCCGCCGCGGATTGATCGGCCTGGGCCAGGATTTCGGCATGGGACGTGGCAATCATGCAGTCCGGCAGATTTTTGTTGGTCAGGCAGGAAATGCCCAGCACGCGCAGACCCATGTGATGGGCGACAATGGCTTCGGGAGCCGTGGACATGCCGATGGCGTCGGCTCCCATGATGCGGTACATGCGGGTCTCGGCCGGCGTTTCCAGGCTGGGGCCGGCCACGGCCACATACACGCCCTGTTCGACGCGCATCCCGGACTGCAAGGCGCTGTCCAGGGCCAGGAGACGGAGTTGCGGGCAGTAGACCTGGGACATGTCCGGAAAGCGCGGTCCCCAGGCCTCGATGTTCGGGCCGGTCAGCGGGTTGTGTCCGGTCATGTTGATATGGTCGGTCAGGATCATGAGGCCGCCGGTGGCAAAGAGGGGGTTCAGAGCCCCGGCCGCGTTGGTCAGGATGAGGTTGCTGATGCCGAGCAGACCCAGGCAGCGTATGGGCAGGGTCACTTCCTGGGCCGAGTATCCTTCGTAGAGGTGGAAGCGTCCGGAAAAGACAAAGACCAATGTCGAGTTGATCTCGGCCAGGATCAGGGTCCCGGCGTGTCCTTCCACCGTGGACAGCGGAAATCCGGGGATGTCTTCATATCTGGCCTGCCAGCGAATCCAATCCGGTTGGATCCATGCGCCCAGTCCGCTGCCCAGAACAAGGGCTGTTGTCGGAACAAAGGGGCTGTTCTTGCCGATCCATTCGGCGGCGGCTTCCGTGTCGCGAACAATATTTTTCATGTGTATCCCTGTTGTTAGATGTCGTGAGACGGGCTTCACAATGCGACAATCTGGACAATGGAACATGCGTTGATATAGACGTTCCAGGTGTCGCGGGTTTGAATTTTCCAGCCACGCCCCACATCAATAAATGATTCCGGACAAATAATGCAACCCCTCAGTCCGACATTCAGGTCGGCGGTTTGGTGGGCGGTCATGGACGGCAGGTGGCGTGCCTGCGGCGTCCAGGCTTGCCCCCGCTCAATTATGGATATAAGCGGGGTGCGGCCTTGTGGCGGATTTTCGCCTTTTTTCAACGACCAACAGAATCATTCAAGGAAAGGCTCTTGTAAACATGAACAAATCTAGTGAACCCAAAAAACATAAAGTTCTCATTGCCAACAGGGGTGAGATCGCCATTCGCATCATGCAGGCCTGCCGAAAGCTGGGCCTGGCTTTTGTGGCGCTCTTCACCGAACCGGACAAGCACAGCGAACACTGTGTCCTGGCCCGGCAGCTTGGCGGAGACGAGTCCTTGTACCGGGTCAGTTCCTATCTGGATGCCAACGAGATCTTTGCCGTGGCCGACCAGGCCGGGGCCACGGCCATTCATCCCGGCTACGGCTTTTTTTCCGAGGATTACCGTTTTGCCCGGCGGGTGGCCCAGCGTGAGCGTAAGCTGATTTTCATCGGGCCGTCCTGGCAGGTTATCCGGGAGCTTGGCGACAAGATCAACACCAAACGACTGGCCCGCAAACTCGGCGTGCCGACCGTGCCCGGATCGGACAAGCCCGTGACCGACGACCTGGAAGCCGAAAAGATCGCCCAGTCCCTGTTCGAATTCCAGAAGGAAATGGGCGTGGGCAATCCGGTCATCCTGGTCAAGGCTTCGGCCGGCGGCGGCGGCATGGGCATTGAGGAAGTCGGGGATCTGGACAAGTTCCGCAGTGTGCTGCGGCGGATCAAGAACTACTCCAAGCGCCAGTTTCGCGACGAAGGCGTGCTCATCGAGCAGCGCATCTTTGATTTCAATCATCTGGAAGTCCAGGTGCTGGCCGATCGCAGCGGACAGAACCCGGTCCATTTCGGGACCCGCAACTGCTCGGTCCAGTCC
>CAZYZA010000027.1:0-29089 GCA_964651415.1 uncultured Desulfovibrionaceae bacterium | reverse complement strand
TCGCAGCGGACAGAACCCGGTCCATTTCGGGACCCGCAACTGCTCGGTCCAGTCCATTGGTCGGCAAAAGCGCATTGAGGTCGCTCCGGGCTTTGACCCGTCGTCACTGCGCTACGCCTTTGACGCCAGGAAGGTGCTGGACGACATCACCGAGTACTCTCTGCGCATGGCGCGGGAAGCCGGCTACGACAGTGTCGGCACCTGGGAGTGGATCGTCAGCCCCACCGGGCAGCCCTTTCTGATGGAGGTCAATACGCGCATTCAGGTTGAAAACGGCGTGTCGGCCAGGATTGCGACCATCAAGGGCAAAGGCGACGTCGACCTCATCGCCGAGCAGATCCGCACCGGTCTGGGCGCGCCCCTTGGATACACGCAGACCGACATCGGCCTGGAAGGCGTCGGCATCGAGTACCGCATCATCGCCGAGGATCCGGACAACAAGTTCGCGCCGTGGGTCGGTCGCATCACCTCCTTTGGGTGGCCTGCTTTTCCCTGGCTGAAAATGCACACCCAGGTACCCACGGATCGTGAATACGAAATCCCCACGGATTTTGATCCCAACCTGGCCCTGGCCATCATCTGGGGCAAGGATCTGGCCGAAGCCAAGACCCGCGGCGTGGAGTTTCTGAACGCCCTGACCCTGGTCGGCGAGAATGCGGCCGGCGAATCGCTCAAGTCCAATATTGAATTTTTGAAGCGTAAGACTGCCACCATTCTGGCTTTCTAGAATTGTCGTTGCAGTGGGGGCGCGTCGGCACTTGTGGTTGATTAAGCGCTCAATCTGCGCCGGAAAGATCGGCATAACCTAAGCCCGCGAGGCAACACGCACATATTATGGATATAGAAAAACGCATACAGGAATTGCGGGACCGTCTGAAATACATTCAGGATATTTTCGGTCCCGATGAAAACACCAATGTCTCCATGCTGGAGGCCAAGCTTGGGGAATACGTCTCCCGGGAGTCGGGCCTTTCCAAGCAGGAAGCCGTCCGCCAACTGGAAACCCTGGAGGAACTGTTCCGCTTTCTGGAAAAAAAGCTGGAGCGTGAGCTGACTCCCATGAACAAGGTGCGCATTGTCCGTCATCCGCAGCGCATCTGCCTGAAGGACATCCTGGAAAACGTCTACGACAACTATACCGAGATCGGCGGTCAGGACGACTACAGCATCGACCCGAGCATGCTCATCGCCAGGGCCTACATCACCCGTCAGCGCGGCAAGAAGATCCACAACCAGCCGGTGATGGTCATTGGTCAGGAAAAGGGACACGGTCAGGAATTCCGCAACGGCGGTTCGGTCAAGCCCTGGGGCAACGCCAAGGCCCTGCACTACATGAAGGTCGCCGAGACCGAGAACATCCCCATCCATACCTACATCTTCACTCCCGGCTCCTATCCCATCGAGGATTATCCCGGCGCGGCCCAGCAAATTGCCAAAAATCTCTATGAGATGGCCGGACTGAAAGTTCCCGTTGTCGCCGTCATTTCCGAAGGCGGCTCCGGCGGGGCCGAGGCCATTGGTCTGGCCGACACGCGGATCATGATGTCGCACGGTTATTATTCGGTCATTTCGCCGGAAGGTGCGGCCGCCATCGAAGGACGCCTGCGCGGCGGTCAGCGAGCCGAACCCAAGCTCATCGAGCGATGCGCCGAGCAGCTGAAAATGACGGCTGACGACAACCGGGCCATGGGCTACGTGGACTGGAAAATCAATGAGCCCGAACTGGGAGCCAGGCCCGAGCATTTTGATTTTTTCCGTAAGCTGCGCAAATCCGTCATTTCCTCCACCGACGAAATCGTGCTCAATGTCAGCGGGCTGCGTCTGTTCCGCTCCATCGCCCTGAAGCGTCACAAGGGGGCGGACGTGTATGTGCGCTGGACCCTGGACTCCAGGGCCAAGGAGCGCTTGGTCTGGACCCGTTACATGAAGTACCGCAAAATGGCCCAGTTCGCCTACATGGACAAGCGCCATTGGTTCAGTCGGGGCAGCGAGTCGTTCTCGGAACTGATGTCGGCCATTTACTCCTATTTTCGTTACGACCTTCTGGGACGGCATCAGAAGAAAGTCACGGAACTGGCCGAGGACATGCAAGCCGAGATGCAGGTCGTGGTCGGCCGGTCCACCCGGTACTGGAATGCCATCGTCTCCAAACTGTCGTTCGGCAAGGAGAAGAAGGATGTGGACAAGGAGGGACTGACAACTCTGTCGGCCTGGGACGACAGTTCCCAGACCAATGGGCGATGGCAGTACGTCAGTCCGCAGGCCAAGCAGGACCGCGCCGTGACCTGCCCCAACACCCCTGTACACGGATGTCTGGATCAGTGGGCCCCGGATCTTTTCGGCGAATGGGCCGGAGTGTGCAGTTTCTGCGGCCATCATTTCCCCATGGAGTACCAGTGGTATCTGCACAACATCTTTGACACGGGGTCCATTTACGAGGTCTTTTCCGAGATCGAGTCCACCAATCCGCTCAAGTTCGACGGTTTTGACATGAAGCTCGACGAGGCAAAGCGCAAGACCGGTCACAAATGCGGCTGCATGACCTTTGAAGCCCGCATCGAAGGCACGTCGGTCATGGTCGCCCTGTTCATGGGCGCGTTTCGGGGCGGCAGTGTCGGCGCGGCCGAGGGTGAGAAATTCATCCGGGCCATGGAACGGGCGCGCAAGAAGCAGCTGCCCTTTTTGTCCTATGTGCATGGCACGGCCGGTATCCGCATCCAGGAAGGCGTCAACGGCGTCATTCAGATGCCCCGCTGCACCATGGCCGTGCGGCGCTACACCGAAGCCGGGGGGCTGTATCTGGTGCTGTACGACACCAATTCCTATGCCGGCCCCGTGGCCAGCTTTTTGGGGTGTTCGCCGTACCAGTTTGCGGTCCGTTCGGCCAACATCGGCTTTGCCGGACCGGGCGTCATCAAGGAAACTACGGGCATGGACATTCCGCCCAACTATCACAATGCCTATCAGGCCTTGTCGCGGGGGCATATCCAGGGCATCTGGGATCGTCGGGAGATCCGGAACAATCTGGTCCAGTCGCTGCAGACCATGGGCGGCCGCAACCTTTATTACCGATAGGAGTTCGTCGTGATCGATGTGAAAGAACTGCTGCGTGAGCTGCGCGAAGAACCCTACGAGAAAATCGTCATCCGGGCTCCCCACAGCGGCACCGTGGAATTTGTGACCAGTGAACAGGGAGCCAAGGTCGTTGGCCCCAGCGGCACCTGGAAGGAGGTGCCCGGCACGTTGTTGGTCCGGTTGGAGCGCGAAAAAACCAAGAAGCCCATTTACGCCCCGCAAAAGGGCGAAATCATGTCCTTGGCCGAGATCAAGAACGGTCAGTTTGTCCAGTCCGGACAGGAGCTGATGACCATTCGCCATTACCTGACCAAGGATGAAGTGATTGGTCGTATTCTGCTGCGGTCCCTGTCCTTGTTTCCGGCTCCGGAAAAAGGGAAATACTATTTTTTTCCGGAGGTCGACATCAAGGTCAAGACCAAGGGCAGTCAGACCGTTCATGTCGAAGACGGCATGGAACTGTTCATCCTCTCGCGCATGAAGCGGGAAACCTCGGTCCGTTACAGCGGCCCGGCCGGTATCATCTACGCGGTCTACTTTCAGAACAATGAGTCCGTGGAGCGGGACAGTCCCCTCATCGGCGTCTGCCCCGAAGACCAGCTCGGGCAGATTCAGGAAGTGGTGCGACGGGTGCAGAGCGATTGGGAGGAAAAAGACTGATGGGCCGGGTGTTGCAAGTGCGGCTCATGGCCTACACCTTTGCCGAGGATGATGTCCGCAAGGCTTGGCCGTTGCTCTGGAACTGGGCTTTTGAGGAAACCAGGCCCGGTTTTCCCATGGAGATGAAGGGCGTGCTCGAACTTGTCAGGGCTCTTGATGAGCTGTATCAATTCGGGGATATTCCGGATTCGTTGCGCAAGGTTCTGGCCGGCTTTCTCCCGGAAGCCGTGGCCGGTGTCGAGGAATTGCAGCGGCAGCTGGCAGATTGGAATCCCAAGGCCGCCAATGTCGCCTCTGACCGGATCGAAGATGCCTTGAGCGAATTGGAAAAACATACGCCCAAACCGTGAGACGTAAATTTGAGGAGACGACATGGCTGGAAGTTTGAATAAGGTTCTTTTGATCGGTCGACTGGGCCGTGATCCGGAAGTGCGCTACACGACATCAGGGCAACCTGTGGCAACGTTTTCCATCGCCACGGACGAATCCTACAAATCCAAAGATGGGCAGAAGGTCGAAAAGACCGAATGGCACCGCATTGTGGTCTGGGGCAAGTCGGCCGAGTTTTGTGGCAACTATCTGACCAAAGGGCGGCTGGTCTTTGTCGAAGGCAAGCTGGAAACCCGCAAATGGCAGGATAAGGACGGGGTGGAGAAATATACCACCGAAATCAAGGCCGACAGGGTTGACTTCATGGATTCTCGTCAGAGCGAAGGCGGCTTTGCTCCTGCTCCGCAATTTCAGAAGAATCAAGGCGGGCAGCCTGGCGGGCAACAGGGCGGGCGCGGTTACGACGAAGACATGGGACCGGCCTTTCCCTCCGAAGCCAGCGGAATGGATGACGCGCCGTTTTAGGAACGAATACCTTTTTACAAACTGTAAATAATAGAAGTGGAGTCACTGAAATGACTCCACTTTTTTTCATGGTTGCGACGGTATCCCTGATGCTTGTGTCATCGACAGGCGGGGGAGTTGCCTCCCCCGGCCTTTATTCTTCAGGTTGTGAAGCGCACATGTCCTTGATGGCACCGGCATACGCCAGGCGCAGACTTTCCATGTACTGGGGGTCGGCCCGGCCTTTCCAGGTTTCGACTTCCAGAAAACGTTTGGGAATCTTGACCGCCATGGGATCAAAGCCCCCTCTGGCCCTGGCCTGCCAGCGCAGCTTCTGCATTTCGGCGGCCGCCTGGTCCAGGTTGTCGGCCAGTTCCTGTCCGCCGAGCACGGTCAGGCACTGTCGCAACACTGCCGGGGCATAGACCTTGCGGGCAAAGAGGCAGGCGACCATGGACGTCAGGGCCACCCGGTCGCGTTCGTCTTCAAGCAGAAAGGCCAGCGCCTTGTCCACGTCCTTGGGGGCGTTGGACTGGTCGTAACTGTAGGCTCCCGTGTCCAGGTGGGAATGGCGCAGCCCCAGGGACTGGGCAACGTAAAAGACCTCGCCCGTGGCATAGCCGGCCATTTCCTGGCCCAGGACGCAGGCAAAATCTTCGCCGCCGTAGTGTTTGGCTGCGGCCATGGTCCCCTTGGCCAAAATTGCCCAGAATTCATTGACCGCCCCGGCCAGCATGTGCACGGCCCGGATATAGCCCTGGGTATCGCCGAAACGCAGCCCGATGCCGGTCTGTTCCGCGCTGACGACTCCTTTTTCCAGCGCCTCGGTGGCCCAGGCCAGGGCCACGCCGCCGCTCATGACGTCGAGCCCGGCTTTTTCCACTTCGTCCATGATGGTCAGCACGTCCGGGGCATGGGTGACGCCCAGCATGGAGCCGGTGGCGAAGATGGGCTCGTAGTCGTATCCGACCTGCCGATAAAGGTATTGGTTGTCCTCGTGGAATTTTTCGCGCACGAAGCCGATGTGGATGCAGCCGACCGGGCATCCGGAGCAGGCCGCGTTCCGGAGCAGGGTGTCGTCGGCGAAACGTTCGCCGGTGATGCCTTCGATGCCGGGATCGGACGTGGCCTGCAGGTTGCGCCAGGGCAGGGCTTTGAGTTCGTTCAGGGCTTCCAGGTTGGAGGCCGTGCCCAAGCTGTGGTATTTGCGCATCATGTCCGTGTCGGTCAGTTGGCGGAAGATGTCGTGGTAGAGTGCGGGGTAGTCCTTGCCGGACGGAATTTTCAGGGCGCCATTGCCTTCGATGGCGATGGCCTTCAGGTTTTTGGCGCCCATGACTCCACCGCCACCCATGCGGCCGAAATGGCGATAGGTGTCGACGTTGATGCAGGCCATGGCCGATTTGTTCTCGCCGGCCACGCCGATGCGCATGATGGTTCGGTGACCTGAGCCTTTGAGCATGCGCCGCAGAAGTTTGCCGGTGGCCAGGGCGTCTTTGCCCCACATGAAGCCTGCGTCCAGCAGCTCAATGACATTGGCGCCCAGATGGAGCACGGTTGGTCGTTCGGACCGGCCGGTGATGACCAGGGCGTCCAGGCCGGTAAAGCGCAGCGCCAGGGCCGAACGTCCGCCGGCATGCGATTCGGCGTACTGGCCGTGCAGCGGGGATGAGAAGGCGCAGACCGTTTTGCTCATCAGAGGAAAAAAACCGGTCAGGGGGCCGATGGTGAAGATCAGTGGCTGGGCCGGATCGTCCCAGGCCAGATTGGGCTTGGCATGGTCCAGGTGCAGTTTGGCGGCCAGGCCTGAACCGCCGATATAGGTGTTCACCCCGGGCATGGTGCTGATGGTTGAGCGGCCGGTGGTCAGATTCACTTCGAGGATTCTGAAATCAGGGCTGATCATGACTCCACCTCCTGCAGTTCCAGACAGTCGTGGGGGCAGAAATCCACGCAGTTGCCGCAGTGGATGCAGACAAAGGGGTGCAGCAGCCGGTCCTGGGCAATGGCGTCCACCGGGCAGGCAGCGGCGCAATTGCCGCATTGGATGCACAGCTTTTTAAGCTGTCTGACGCCGCCGCCCTTGCGAGCCTTGAGGCTGCCCGTAGGACAGGCGGCCGCGCAAGGGGCCGGGTTGCAGGCCAGGCAGACTTTGGCCAGAAATCCGGTGGACAGGCCGCCGGACGATAAAATGCGGATGCCGGCGTTTTCCCAGGACAGGCACTTATGCACAAGGCGGGCGCAGGCCAGGGAGCAGGAATGGCAGCCGATGCACCGTTCCATGCGGGTCGCGACAAGTTGTTTCATGACGATATCCTGTAACTATGGTTCAAAAAAATATGCGTACCGGTCTTCTTTTCAGTTGTGAAGAGCCGGCGAAGCTGTACGCCGGGTCAAAAAAGAAACCCGTGACGCATTGGAGGCGAGAGTGGCAGAGCGTGTTTTTTCCATTGTGACCAGGCCGGATACCGGCCTGGAGTTGTACGAAATCATTAAGGAACATGTCCGGGAATTGCATGGGCAGGGCATGACCAAGGTCGTCGGTTTTGATGTCATGAGCAACGGCCGCGTTATTTTGCTCAAGATTCGTGGTCCTGAGGAAAATGTGCTTCCGTCGGAGCAGACGCTGGAAATGGTGTTAAGCGACGAGTTTGTGGGCCGCATCGAAGCCCTGGCGCAGGAGCTGGTTGACGGCTTTCATGTGCCGTCCTTTGCCCATTGTGCCTCGGAAACAAGGCAATGACCGTGTTGGTCGGTTGACTCGGTCCATCCATGCCCTTTTCCGTTTTGCCGGCAATAAACTGACTTGAGTCATGCCGGTTGCCCACGTTTCAAGAGCGGCGACGATTTTCTGCCGCAGCACTGGGAAGCGCTTTTGTTTCGAATGTATGAAGTGCGAAGGGGCGGGGTGAAGGTTTTTTCCGGAAAAGAGCTGCCCGCGGCCGTGGATACGCGCAGGCCGTGCGCGTCGGGCCTGCCCTCTCGCGAGCGTTAGGCCGGTGAGCCGTGTTTATCAGATCTTGCCGAGTTTCTTGAGCTGGATTTCCAGGCACGAAAGGGCTGCCGGCGTGATTCCGGAAATGCGTCCGGCCTGGCCCAGGGTGCGTGGCTGGATGCGGGTCAGTTTTTCGACCACTTCGCGCGACAGGCCGGGAATGCCCGTATAGGCCATGTCTTGCGGCAGCGCGATTTGTTCCATCTTTTCAAACCGATCCACCAGTTCCTGCTGCCGGTTCAGATACCCTTCGTATTTGGCCTGAATTTCGGCTTCTTCCAGCGCCTCGCTGTCAAATTCCGCCAGCGCGGACCACAGGGGAATAAGGCTGGCGATGGACAGTTCCGGCTGCCGGAGCAGCTCCTTCAGGCTGACCGCTTTTTGCGGGATGGTTCCACCCATGGCTTCCACCGTGGCTTTGGTGGCGGCGTCCGGGCGAACCCGGATGGATTCCAGGCCGGCCATGATGCTTTGCACGGCGTTCTGCTTGGCTGTGAACAGGTTCCACCGTTTGTTGCCGACCAGCCCCAGTTCCCGGCCCAGGGGGGTCAGTCGCTGGTCGGCGTTGTCTTCGCGCAGCAGCAGGCGGTGCTCGGCTCTGGACGTGAACATGCGGTACGGTTCCAGGGTGCCTTTGGTCACCAGATCGTCAACCAGGACCGCGATGTAGGCCTGGCTGCGGGTCAGGATGAATTCAGGTTCGCCGCGCAGGGCCCGGACCGCGTTGATGGCCGCCCACAACCCTTGGCCGGCCGCTTCCTCGTAACCCGAGGTGCCGTTGATCTGACCGGCCAGGTACAAACCGGCCACCACCTTGGTTTCCAGCGTCGGCTTGAGTTGGGTCGGAGGCACAAAGTCGTACTCAATGGCATAGCCGGGCCGGATGATCTGGGCCTTTTCCAGGCCGGGAATGGACGCGACCAGAGCCTTTTGCACGTCAAGGGGCAGGCTGGTGGGGATGCCGTTGGGGTAGACCTCGAAGCTGTTCAGCCCTTCGGGTTCAACAAAAATCTGATGGCGGTCCTTGTCCGGGAAACGGGCGATCTTGTCTTCAATGGACGGACAGTAGCGGGCGCCAGTTCCTTTGATCACTCCGGTGAACATGGGCGAGCGGTCAAAGCCGGAGCGGATGATATCGTGGGTGCGCTCCGTGGTGTAGGTCACATGGCAGGGCAGTTGGGCCAGGGGGATGCCGGGGGAGTCAAAGCTGAACGGCCGGGGGGGATTGTCGCCGGGCTGCTCTTCCATCACGGAGTAATCGATCGAAGATTTGAGCAGGCGGGGCACGGTGCCGGTCTTGAGGCGGCCAAGGGTCAGGCCCAGGTCGGCCAGACATGCGGACATGCCCAGGCTGGCCGGGTCGCCGTAGCGGCCGCCGCTGAAATGGTTCAGTCCGACGTGAATGAGACCCTGCAGGAATGTGCCGGTGGTCAGCAGCACGGCCCGGCAGGCAATGGTCTCGCCCAGGGAGGTGACCACCCCGGTGACGCGTCCGTGCCCTACGGTCAGGGCCTGGATTGTTTCCTGACGTACAAAAAGATTCGGGCAGGTGAAGATGTCTTTTTGCACCACCTTCAGGTATTCCAGCCGGTCGATTTGCGCTCGCGTGGAACGCACGGCCGGCCCTTTGCGCGTGTTCAGAATGCGGAACTGGATGCCGGCCTGATCGGCCCATTGCCCCATCATCCCCCCCAGGGCGTCGATCTCCTTGACCATGTGCCCCTTGGCCAGGCCGCCGATGGCCGGATTGCAGGACAGATGCCCGATGCGGTCGGCGTTGATGGTCAGCAGCAGGGTTTGCATGCCCATGTGGGCCGAAGCCATGGCCGCTTCGCATCCGGCATGGCCCGCGCCGACCACAATGATATCAAAGATCTGCGGCACGTCCGGGATGGTCATCGGGTCTCCGCATCGTGGAACAGCAGACTGGCGAAAACGCGGGCATCGGCGATGGTGTTGGCGATGGAGGAATGCTCGTTGGGCTGATGGGCTGTGTTGAGCAGGGTGGACCAGCAGGCCGCAGGCAGGCCGCGCTTTCGGAAGGACGCCGCCACGGTGCCGCCGCCGATGCCGATGATCCTCGGGGAAAGGCCGCGTTCTGCAGCCAGGATTCGGGCCAGGCGGGTGACAACCGGGCTGTCCGAAGGAGTGCCGGGAGCTGCTTGTTCGCGCACCACGGGGGTGATGGTGATGGTCACGTTGCGTCTGCGCTCGATGCCGTCACAAATGCGGCGGACCTTGTTTTCGATCAGGTCCAAGGGGTAGACCGGCAGTATCCGGCAATCGAGATAGAAGACGTCCTGGCCGGGAATGGTGTTGATATTCGGGACATTGGCTTCTTTTTTTGTCGGAACGAACGTTGACCGCGGCGGAGTGAACAATGGATCAAGGGTGTCAAAAATCGTGTCCAGCTTTTCCAGTTCCATGATCAGCGCCGCGGATGCGGTCAGGGTGTTGATGCCTTCTTCCGGAGTGGAAGCATGACACTGACGTCCATGAATCGTGAACTTGAGCCAGAGCACGCTTTTTTCGGCAACCTCGATCCCTGCGCCGTCCTTGGTGCCGAAATCCGGGATGAGCACCAGATCTTGCGGGTGAAAAATCTCCGGATGCTGCTGCATGATGTATTCAATGCCCAGGGCGTTGCCTGTTTCTTCGTCGGCGGCCAGAAGAATGCCCAGGGACAGATCGGTTGGGGTTGCGGTCAGTTCCAGGGCGCGCAGCAGGACCAGGGCGCTGACCAGCCCTTGGTGATTGTCCTCCACGCCTCGTCCATAAATGAGATCTCCGTCCTGGTGCAGCGTAAAAGGGTCCGTGCGCCACAACGACAGATCCCCGGTCGGTACCACGTCAGTGTGGGCAATGAGCCACAGGGTTGTGGCCGATTTGCCAGGCCTCCGGATAACCAGACTTGGCCTGTAGCCGCACGGAACACGCTCGTCCGGGGCGTGGATTTCCATGCAGGTCGCTCCGGGGAACTGTTGCAGGTACTCTTTCAGATAGGCGACTTTGTCCTTTTCTCCATAACCGTCATTGGTCGGACCCAGGGCCGGAATGGCGACCAGGGCCTTTTGGAGGTTTGTGACTTCGTCGGCGCTATTGTCTATGATGTCCAATATGGAGTTCTGCACGGACTGTTTCCTTCTGGCGTGGCGTGAGCGCGAAACATGGTGGGCGGATTTCGAAGAAAAAAAAGGCAGGAGAATCCTGCCTTGTGAACCTTGCTGAACGAATGGGTTTAACGGCCCTTGGCGGCGCGCTTGGAAGCCTTGAGGGGGTTGACCTTGGCCTTGCCTTTGGCCGGGGCGGCTTTCATATGCGTCGAGAAATTGCAATCTCCCAGTCTCCATTTCACTGCGGGCTGGGGATAGGTGCCACAAAATTTGCCGCCCTCGAATTCCTTGATCCGCTCGCAGCCTTCACATTTTTCCACAATCGGGTTCATAATGACGCCGTTTACCTGTACGCCTTCGTCGGTCTTGACGGCATTGCTGAAATCTACTGCCATGAGGCTCCTCCATAAATATTGACCTGACATGCTGCCGCGCCTTCATTCGATCTAAATGGCGGCTTGGCGCGAATCATCGGAAACCTGACTTTTTTTTCGAATCGAGGGCAAAAGTCAAGAGTTTTTTTGTACGTACAGTTGCCTGCTGTGGGCGGGCAACCCGAATCGGCCACGCCTGGCCCGTTCACGGCATGGTAGTCCTGGTCCCGATCAAAGCCTTTGCCCGTGTCGCGCACTCCGCCTCCGTGTCCAGGGGGCGTGTGCGTCACCTGCGTTCACGACCATTCATTTGCTATCTGCGTGCGCGCCGGATTGGCTCACGCCGGGAAGGCGTGACCGGACTGATTTTCTGGTCACGCCCCAGGAAAAGCGACGCCGGGGTGCAGGGCGGGGTTCTTTCGACTTCGTGGCCGAAATACGTTCGAAACTATTTGTCTTTCTCGTCCACGTTCAAGGTCAGGAATTCATCTTCGGCAGGCTTGGTCTGGGCCGAATTTGTGCCGAAATCAAGCAGGATGTCGACTTCATGATCGAAACTGGGCGCGGACACGGGTTTGGCTGCTGTTCGAGGCCTGGCCGGCTCGGGAGTCGGTGGCTTGAAGGCTGCCGGGCCGGTACGATCATCGGCCAGCGGGGCGAGCATTTCTTCCAGTTCAGGAATGAAGAAATCGTCGCGCTTGGGTTTGGCAGGGGCTGCTTTTTTCGGTGCTGGTGTTTCTTCGGCCGGCGAAAAATCCAATTCCAGGACGTCATCCGCAGACAGCGAATCCAGAAAAAGCTCGTCTTTCTTGGGCGGGGCCGGGGCGGGAACTTCGGGTTTGGTTTTTGGCGCCGCCTTGGGCGTGGCGGGAGCTTCGGCGGAGAAGTCGAGTTCTGGGAAAAGTGAAACTTCGAGATCTTCGCCGCGGGTGGCTGCCGGCTGAGGGGGGGGCGGGTATGATCGGCACTTGTGGCGATTCCGCCGGCTTGGGCGTGTCGGGCGATTGTTCCTGGCCCATGAAGGCGGAGATTTCGATTTCGGTTTGAGCGGTCTTCTTTTTCGGGTTGAGCCAGTTGGCTTCGTTGGAGGCGATCCAGTTCAAGTACAGGGCCTTGCGGACGTCCTCCCAGTCTGCGCCGCATTTGGGGCATGCGCTGACGTGGTCAAAAGAATGAAATTTGCACTTTTTACAATACATGGCGTATCCTGAGATGGCGTTGACGTGTTTTTTGTCGGTGCCTTGTACACTGAACTATATGCTTTATGCAAGCTGCTTGGTCATTGGAGAAAGAGCCTTTGTGCGGCAATTTGTGCATGTCCGATTGCGCGCCCGCTATTTTTCTTTTTTTGCAAAAAGAAGGCGGAAGACTTGCGCCTTCCGCCCAGGGATGATTCTAAAGACCAGTAATCAAATGCGATGTTTTTTCAGGGTGACGTGAAGTAGCTACTTCTGTAACGATGTGACCTTAAAACCACATTTCAACAGTCTGTTTTCAGTTGACCTTGGGAGTTTCCTTCCTACGCGCCTTTAACCAGTTTTGTTCATGGTTTCCAGTCAACGCGCCTCTTGGTGGAAGCTGTGCTCTTTAAGGTGATTTCCTTCCAACACGCCTGTTTAAAATCGGTTAGTTGATTTCCTGACAACACGCCGTAAAATCAGATTTAACGGTTATGATAGACTGGTTGCCTGTGAAACATCAATTCAGAACCGAATCTTGCTCCGCATGCGGTGGTTCTTGATTTGGATTAGTAGGCCGAACCAGGCAAAAGTCAAGCTCTATTTGTTACGCAATTTATCGGCCATGATCTTGGTTGCGGCGGCAAAGATGCCGGAGATGATGCCCATGAAAAAGGCTTTGACCGGCTCGTAGCCGAACCAACTGGCCATCATGCCGATGGAGCCGCCAACAATGATGCCGCGCATCACGGCATGGCTGGGGCTGTTTTCTTTCGATCTGTCGCTCATGTCGTCTCCTTTGAGGTGCATGCCGCAAATTCGTTGATGAAGAAATCCGCGTCAGGAGGAATCTTTGTAGAGACTCTCGCAGTTTGAGTCAAAGGCTTCAGTTCAGGCCAAGGCGCTTGAGCTTTTCGCGCAGGGTTTTCCGATCAATGCCCAAGATTTCGGCGGCCTGGCTTTTGTTGCCTCCGGATTGGGTCAGGATGTGGCGGATATGCTCGGCTTCGACTTCGGCCAGGGTTTTGTTGCCGAAGCGGTCGCGACTGAGTGAAAATCGCATGGATTCCGGTAGATCCGTGATGTCGATGTCCGGGCCGTCGCCAATGATAACCAGCCGCTGGATCATGTTTTCCAGTTCACGGACATTGCCGGGCCAGGCGTAGTGGGACAGGGCGTTCAGGGCTTCGTCGGTCAGGCGGGGTGCGGGGCGTCCCATGTCCTGGGAGAATTTTTTCAAAAAATGATTGGCCAGGATCAGGATGTCCTCTCTGCGTTCCGCCAGCGAAGGCAGATGAATCTCAATGACATGGATGCGATAGAACAAGTCTTCCCGGAACAGGCCCTGCTTGACCAATTGGCGCAGGTCCTGATGCGTGGCCGCGATGATCCGGGTGTCCACGGTGCGAATGCGTGAGGAACCGACCATGCAGAATTCCTTGTTCTGCATGACGCGCAGCAATTTGGCCTGCAGGTTGGGGCTGGCGTCCCCGATTTCGTCCAGGAAGATGGTCCCGCCGTTGGCGATTTCAAAGAATCCGGCCCGGCTGTCCTTGGCGCCGGAAAAAGCGCCTTTGACATGGCCGAAAAGCTCGCTCTCCAGCAAGGTGTCCGGGATGGCGGTGCAGTTGACCGGCACAAAAGCCGAAGCCCGGCGGTCACTGCCGTAGTGCACGGCCCTGGCCACCAACTCCTTGCCCGTGCCGGATTCGCCGGAAATGAAGACATTGGCGCTGGATTGCGACGCTTTGTGGATCAGTCCAAACACGGCCTGCATTTCCGGACAGTTGCCGATGATGCCGTAGTCGTTCAACTCCAGGGTTTCGGCATGGGCCGAGCGCCGGCGGGCCTGGGTTTCGAGGATGCGTCGGACCACGACCAATAATTCTTCACCGGTAAACGGCTTGGCCAGGTATTCCCCGGCTCCGTCGCGCATGGCCTCCACTGCGCCGGTGATGGACGGATACCCCGTGACCATCATGATTTCCGTGTCCCGGAAATTTTCGCGAACGTATTTGATCAGGTCCAGGCCGCTGGACTTGGGCATTTTGTAGTCGGTGATAACCAGGTCAACGGATTTTGTATCCAGAAAGTCGGCGGCCTCGGCCACGCTGCCGCAGGTGTGGACCAGATGGCCGGCTTTGGTCAGGTGGCGGGAAATGACTTCAAGCGTGGCCGAGCTGTCGTCCACGGCCAGAATAGTCGCTCCAGTGTGCTGCATGGTTCATCCTTGTTTCGTGGGCACGGGGCTGCCCTATGCTGTGTCCCGGCATGGAAACGCGATCTCAAACCGCGTGCCGTGTCCCGGGCTGCTCTGAACGTCGATGACGCCGAAATGCGCGGTGATGATGCCGTGCACAACCGCCAGACCAAGGCCCGTGCCCTGATCCACGTCCTTGGTGGTGAAGAATGGATTGAAAATCTGGCGGAGCACATCCGGCTCCATGCCGATTCCCGTGTCCTCGACGGTCAGATACACGTCGTCCATGAATGACTGGGTGCGGATGGTCAAGGTCCCGCCGTCGGCCATGGCGTGAATGGCGTTGACGACCAGATTGACGACAACCTGTTTGATGTGCTGCGGATCAGCCAGGATGGGAGGAAGCGGAGTCGCGAGCTCAAGTCGTACATCGACGCTTTGGCGGGACGCGCTCAGTTCGATGAAATACATGGTGTCGTGGATGATCTGATTCAGATCGACCAGGGTTTTTTGCAGTGGAACCTGACGGCCGAAGATCATCAGCTTTTTGATCACTTCCCGGCTGTGCAGCGCGGACTTAACGATATTGTCCAGGTCGTGCAGCACCTGGACCGGCATGCCGGACGTTTCGGCCGCCAGCTGGGCGAAACCCAGAATGTTGGCCAGCGGTTCGTTCAGTTCATGGGCGATGCCGGCCGCGAACTGACCGATTTTAGCCAGACGGTCGGCATGCTGCAGCTGGCGCTCCAGGTTTTTCTTGGTTGCCAGGGCCTCGCGTTTGGCGATGATCCAGCCCACATGTTTGGCCAGGGCGCCGAGCAGGGCCTGCTCCGTGGCCAGAAATTGATGGGCCCGCCCATTGGGAGAGCTGCCATGAAGGCTGACGCAAAGATGGCCGCGCCGGACTTTGTGGACCAGCACGTCTTCTTCCAGTCGGCATGGGGCGTCCGCGATAAAATTGCCGCTGACAAGTGTCCGCCCGTCCAGCGTCAGGCGTACGCCGGTGTGTTCGGGATGCTGGAAAGAGGGCGGGAAGATGGCCAGGATTTCGTGCAGGATGTCCGGCAACAGGCTGTCCGTGTTGGCCACAATGCGGTTCATGGCGTGCAGGCAGGACAGTTCTTTGTTCAAGGCGGTCAGCCGGGCGTGCTCCTGGAGAAGTTCGCGCTGGCGCACAATGTGCGCGGTGACGTCAACGCCCACGCACAAGACGCTGACCAGACGGTGCTCGGAGTCGAAAAGCGGCTTCATGTTCCAGTCGATGTAGACTTTGCGTCCGTCCCGGGTTTGCATGGCCCCTTTGTAAAAGGTCAAGGCCTCCTGCCTGGCGATGTGTTCGAAAGCATCCCGGTCGCGGTCGCGGCGGTCAGGGTCGACACAGGTCGTAAACCAATCCCGGCCCGCGATGTCGCTGATCCGGTAGCCGGACATTGCTTCAAACCTGGAATTGCAGTGTACGATCCGACCGTCCTGATCAAGGGTGATGACAATGCCGTGGCTCAGTTCCATCACTGTGTTGTAATATTCGGACAGATTCATCCTTTCCCCCGGACCAGGATTGCCTGGCAACGGCGCATGGAGCGGTCAAAAAAAAGCGCGACCCCCGAAAGGGCCGCGCTGCTGGAGTCAGGAAAAAGGCGCATCAATGCCCGCTGATCTTCAGACCCCAACCCTCGAAGACAAACAAAATCGCGAATCCGTACCACATGGTGTAGATGACGTAAAATGCCAGGGAGAAGAAGACGATGCCGGCCTTGTCTTTGATCTTCTCGGGGACCACCTTGTAGTAGTTGTAGGCAGTCTCCACGACCTTGGCGTTGATGTTGAAGGCCACCTTGGCCTCGGCAAAGGCGTGCTGATGTTTGAGTTCCTTGTCAAAGCCCGAAAGAATCGTGTTCCAGTCGAAGATGGCCTGACGTTCGTCCTTGTTTTCGTATGCCGGATACTTGGCCTGCAGGGCTGCGCCATCGTTATGATACATCTTGTCGGCGTCGTCGAGACAGGCGTTCAGAATGGCCTGATAGTCGCCGGCCACGGTCAGTTCCTTGCCGTTGGCAGTGGCAGTGGCCCCGGCACCGGTGATCAGAGCGACGCTGTTTGCGGCCTGGTTTTCACTTTCCATTTTAACCGTGACATTGATCTGGTAGCCGGCCACGGATTTGGTTTCCTCGCGCAGGTTGTCGACATAATAGGCGGAACCCTTGGAGATGGAATTGTAGAGGTTGTCCAGATAGGCCATGGAGTTGTGGCCGTCAAAAATGGGCTGGAACATGGCGAACAGGACGATGAAGAAGAGCACGAGCAGGACAATGCCGCCGGTGAATTCCTTTTTATTGTAAATCATAGGATTAGGCCTCCCCTTTCAGCTTCTTGATATTCCCGAAGAATGCCCCGAAGACCCAGACTCCGAACAGGGCGATGACGATGAAGAACAGGTACATGCCCACGGTGTCCATGGTCTTGGTGAAACCGGCCATGGATTCGGGCAGGTAGCCCATGGCGACCATCTTCTTGGGCAGAGCGAAGAAGCGGTTGACGAAACCGGCCATGACCGAGAGGGCGAAGAAGCCGCGGATGGTGATGCCGGGAACGACCTTGGTCACCAGCGCGCCGACCTGGATGCCGATCAGGGAACCGAGCAGCATGCCCATGGCCAGGGTGTAGAAGATGAAGCCGTAGATGGCGTACTGGGTGATGGCGCCGTAGCCGGCGGTGAAAACGATCTGGAAGATGTCCGTGCCGACGGTGGTCAGGGAGGACACGCCCAGGATGTAGACAAAGATGGGGAAGGTCAGGAAGCCGCCACCGACGCCCATGATGCCCGCGGCCATGCCGACCAAGATGCCGGACAGTACCAGGAACAGCCAGGAGATCTTGCGGCCGCCGGGCACGATGCCCTGATCAAAGGTGACCATGGGCGGCAGGTTCACGGCCTGCAGCTTCTGGGCGATGCCCGTCATGGCCGAGCCTTCCTTGGTGTCATGAGCGCCGCCGGTATTGCCGGCCTTTTTGGCGCTGAAATAGTCATACATGCCGTAAAAGCCGAGGAAGCCGAGCATGATGGTGTAGACAAAGGTGATGAAGGCGTCGCTCAGTACGGGATTGATGTTGTAGAGCGCGCGGTTGATGCCCGCGCCGACAGTTGTGCCGATGATGGCGCCGATCAGAAAGACCACGGCCAGGGGTACGGACACGTTGCCCATCTTGCGGTGCAGGACCGAACCCATGATGGCCTTGGCAAAGATGTGGAACAGGTCCGTGCCGACGGCCAGGATGCCTTTGACGCCGGCGCTCATCAGGGCCGGGGCGATGATGAAGCCGCCGCCCGCGCCGATGCAGCCGGAGATGAGGCCCGCACCGACACCGACAAAGATGGAAACCATGAAGATGAATATACTGTAATAGGATGGACTGTAGGCCTCCTTGCCGCCGATGGCGCTGGGCAGAGCCTGGCCGATTTCGTCGGCAAAGGCCCAGCCGCCGAGCAGGGCCGGGATGAGCAGCAGGGCCAGCAGCCAGATCCGTTTCTTGTCGCCCAGGATGATCTTGGCGTTTTCCACTTCCCACCGGGCGAAGGAACGTGATCCCTCGACCATGAATGCACCCCAATCTTTAAAGAATCCCATACGCGTTACCGCCTCCTTTCCATAAAAGTTTGTCCGAAAATACACCGTGACGGACGGTCAGCCCTGTCCGCTGTCCTCTTCCAATAATCTGCTCCGCATGGCGGCTTCCTGGATTTTGACAACCAGTTCATCCAGGACGACCGGCTTCATAAGATAGTCGAAAGCGCCCATGGCCATGCCTGAAATGGCGGCCTCAACGTCGGAATGCCCCGTGAAGATGATCACCTCGGTGCGCGGAAAGCGCATCTTGATCTCACGCAGGACCTGGATGCCGTCCAGGCCGGGCATCCTGACATCCAACAGCACGACATGGACGTCGGTCTCTTCCAGGTGGCCCAGGCCTTCCAGTCCGCTGGTGGCTTCCCATACGGCAAACCCGCGTCGCCGCAGGCGTTTGGCCATGGTCGTCACCAGTTGTTCCTCGTCATCGACGATAAGGACCTTGAGCTGTTCCCTGTCCACCGCGCCTCCCTAACCTCTGCGACTGGCGATTTCGCGAACCCGTGCATCGACAATCTTTTCTTCCTGCAGCCGTTTCTTTTCCACCGCTTCCTTGACCTTTTCCATCAGCGTCTCAATGCCGCAGGGCTTCATGAGATAGTCTGACGCTCCGAGGCGCATGCCGTCGATGGCCCTCTCAACAGTGGCGTGACCGGTCAGCATGATGACCTCGACCAATGGATGGTGCTGCTTGATGATCTGCAACACTTCCATCTCGTTTTGTCCGGGTATTTTGACGTCCAGGATGACGACCTCTATTTCGCCGTGGACCGCGAGCTTCTGCATGGCTTCGTCGCAACTGGCCGCGTGAAACACTTCCATGTTTCGTGAGGACAGGCGCTTCGTGGTCAGGTCGATGAAGACATTGTCGTCATCGACAAGCAAAATGTTGGCTTCCGTCACTGGTTCCTCCTTGGCGGGCCTGGCGTGGACCAAAACTCCGGCTGGCGAGATCTGCGTTCCCGCTGGTCAGGGCCTGAAGAGCAACCCGTGTGCCATAAATCAGGGCATTCAGAGGTCCGGATGCGGGGATGACGGAAGTGTTTTTCTTGTAAGGTCCTGATTTTATTGTGGCGATGCCTGGCGGCGAAAGACTTGGATTGACGGCTGGAAGCAGTGAAACGGCTGGAAGGAAGGCGGAAATGGGGAGATTCTCCCCAGTGGTGAAGAATGCCCCAATGGTCTGGGAATTATCTCAAACAGCCTGTAAACATAGCATAAAAAGAGTGGTGACCGGGCCTGTGGGGAGTTTTGCCCCACTGGCCCGGTTGGCGGATTGTTTCGGGATTTCGGCTCGGGAATTTTCTTGGCCGTGCGCTGACGCACAGAGGACCCGGAGGCCTGGAACGGACTTCGGATTCCGGGCCCTCTTCGGCCATCAGGAGTGCTGCCAGCCTTTGGCCATGCTGTGCAATTGTCCGAGGATGCGCTTTTTGTAGAACTGAACCACGTCCTCGCGGTTCATGATCATGTCCAGTTGGCGGGTGTGGATGAGGATGTGTCCGAGAATCTCCAGATGATTTTCGACAAAGGTTTGGTCGCAGTCATCGACGCGGGCAAAGAGCGCGTCTTCGCGCACTCTGGTCTGAAAATGGAATTCGTCCAGGATCTCGCCGACAAACCGGGCCCTGCGAACCCGGCGGTGATAGTCGGCGGCCCCGCCTTTGAACTGAAAGCGGATGTAGTTTTCCCGTGGTCTGGGCCCGGCCATGGCTTCGACCGAGGTGAAGTGGTAGCCGAATCTCGATTGCAGGTTGCAGAAATGTTTGGAAATCATGAAGTAGTTTTTTTCCGAGTACTTGGAGGCCATGGCCGGTTCGAGATTGGTGTTGGTCGCCGACTGGAAAAGCACGGACATGAAACCTCTTCCGTCCATGCTGGGCGGCCCTTCCCAGGTGAAGGCCACGATCCCGCGCCAGATGGCCAGCATGGGAATGGAGGCGATGTTGTCCAGGGGGACCATCTTTCCGCTGACGGTATCGTTGAACCCGTCGTCCAGATTGATGATCCACCACTGCATGGGCACGATGGTTTTCAGTTGCTTGCTGGAACGCGGGGTGAAGTTGTGGTCGCGGCCAAAGCTGAACATTTCGTGTACGGACTTTTCATGACAGAAGCGGGTGATGTCGTGCAGGGTGCGGCAGTTGGCGGGCTTGAACTCCAATCCGTCGGGATCGAGCAGGTTGAGGGGGGTGATCAGCCGATTGACGTTGAGCAGGGTCTGGTAGACCGGGCTGCCTTCCATCATGTTCGGGCGTTCGGGTTTGCGATGCAGCAATTCGGCCTGCCGGCCCTCGTAGACGGCGGCATTGTCGGCATCAAGGGTGATTTCCCGGCCCGGCGTCAGTAACGTGGTGGCCCCGGCCACTCCGAACAGGGCCGGGACATTGAATTCCCGCGCCACATTGGCCAGGTGGCCGGCAATGCTGCCCTGCTCGGTGATCACCGCCTGACAGCGGTTGAGAACCGCCGCCCATTTGGGCGCGGCTTCGACGCAGACCAGGATGGGATTGTCCGGAAGCATCAGGATGTCCGCATCCTTTCTGACCACATGAACCACGCCGCAGGCCGTGCCGGAACTGGCGGTCTGCCCGTCCTGAATCAGGGGCGTGACCCCCGGCAGGAGTTGGGGAGCGGATTTGACCGTCCGCACATCCAGGGGGCGGGCTTGCAGGATGACGAGTCTGTTGTCCGGAGTAAATGCCCATTCGATGTCCTGGGGCATCCCGTAGTGGGCTTCGATGGTTTTTGCCATGGAGGCCAGCTCCAGGATCTGACTGTCGTCGAGGGTCGGGCTTTCGCACAATTTGGGATCAACCGTGACCCGGCAGACGCCTTCCGTGTCCGAGCAAACCAGGGCCGAAGCCTTGCGGGGGACATGGCGTTCGGCCACGGCCAATTCCGGCTCCTTGTCGACCACAAAGGTGTCGCTGGTGGCCGTGCCGTCGACCACGCCCTTGGCCACGCCCCAGGCCGAGGTGATGCGGACGCGGTTGTCGCCGGCGTTCAGGGGATTGGCCGTGTAGGTCACGCCGCCGGTCCGTGAGTTGACCATGGTCAGGCAGCCGACGCACATCAAGGCGTCTTCGTCGCGGATGCCGAGCATATAGCGATAGGTCATGGCATGGGCCGAGTACTTGCTGGCCACCACTTCCTTGTAGCCGTCGATCAGGCTTTCGCGGTCCAGGTTGAGCAGGGATCTGTGCTGACCGGCAAAGGATGCCCCGGAGCTGTCCTCGCCCAGGGCACTGGAGCGCAGGGCCACGTGCACGGTCCGGCCTTCGCGTTCGCACAACGTGTCGTAGGATTCGAGGATGGAACTTTCCAGTTCGGGAGGCAGGGTGGCTCCCAAGATCATGCTGCGGATTTTTGCGCTCATTTCGAGCAGGGCGATGGGCTGATTGAGGTTTTCCTCTGCCTCCGGGTCAGGCTCGGCCTTGCTGTTGGGGGCGAAATGAGCCGCCATGGGATGGCCCAGAATCAGGCAGTTGATCTCGTCCCACAGGCCGGCTTGGCGCATGAAGGTCATGTAGGCATGCGCCGTTATGGCGAAACCGTCCGGAACCGGAACCTTCAGAACATTGCGCAATTCGCCGAGGTTGGCCATTTTGCCGCCCACATCGTCGAGGTCGCGGGCCGTGATCCGGTCCAGATCGAGCACCAGCTCCCGGCGTCGTGCGGTTTCCTTGAGGGTCAGTTCGTCCTGCAACTGCTGGGCAATGGCACGCATGGCGTCGCGCAGGGCCGTGTATTTGCCGGGGGCCAGGAAAAGCAGGTTGTCGACCATGGAAAAAACCTTGGCCGTGGCTCCGGTCACTCTGGATCTGACGAAATGCATGCCGAAGTGGCGGTGCCCTCGTGATGCGGCCTCCAGTTCGGTCATGAAGTCGAGGGCGGCGTTGTTGGCGGCCAGCAAGCGCCGAAAGGCCTGGTATCTGGCCCTGAAATCATCTTCCTGGCCGCTGTCGATCGGGGCCGGTGGAGGAGGGGAGAAGAGGTTCTTTACGCGTTGCAGCAGGCTCATGGAAACTCCGGGATCAGACGCCCTGCAGGCGGGGGTCAAGATAAAAGGGAAGTCTTGGCATGGGGGCTGACCGTTACACTGACGGCCCGGCTACCGCAACGAAGGACGGCTGGGGGCGAGCGCGACCGCCAACTCAGACCAAGAGGTTTCAGGACTGGCTGAAAAAGTCTTCAACGTGCCTGGTGACATCGTCGTCGCTGTCCAGATGGACGTCCAGTCGGCGCATGGCGGTCAGCAGTCTGCCCAGGGTCTGCAGCCTGTCGAGAAAGCGTCGTTCGTCGTATTTGCGCATTTCCGCCTTGATGGCGTCGCCGGTTTGGGTGACCCGGAAGCCCAATCGCCGGAGGACTCCGGCAATGATCAGCGAGCGGCGGACCCGCTGTTCGTATTCGGCCGAGCCCCCCTTGAAGGAAAAGGTGATGTAGTTGTCGTTGATGACCGGGCCGCAGTAGGCGTCGATCGTGGCGAAATGGTGTCCGAGCCGTCCACTGAAATTCATGTATTTGTCGGAAATGACGGCGTGGCAGGTCCAGTCGGGATTGGCGCTGCTCCGGCTGCCTTCGGCAATCAAGCGCACCATGCCGGTCAGCAGGGCCTTGAGCGGGAGGCAGGTGATGTCTTCGGGGTGAACGTCGCTTGCGGCCGATGCGCTGATTCCGTCGCCCAGGTCGGCCAGCAGGACCCTGAAGGGCAGACCGGCCCGCAGTTCAAGAATCGGCCCATGGCCATGGGGCAAGTCTTCGGCAATGCAAAACATTTCCTGCATGGCCACTTCATGGCAGAAGCGGATGATGTCGTGCAGGGTTCGGCAGTTCTCGGCAGAGAATTCCGCAGCCTGGGGATCAACCAGGTTGAGCGGGATGACGAATCTGAGGGCGTCCTGCAGGGCTTTGTAGACCGGGCTGCCCTGCATCAGGTTGACGGGTTTGCGTTCGGACAGCAGTTCCTGGATTCGTCCTGCGTAGACGGCCTGGTTGGTGGCGTCGAGGGTGATTTCCATGCCGTGATGCAGGCTGTGGGTGGCGCGGCCGACGCCGACCAGGGTCGGGATGCCGAATTCGCGGGCAACCGAGGCCATGTGTCCGGTGGCGCTGCCGATGTCGGTGATGATGCCGGCCACCTTGCCCATGACCGCCACATAGGCCGGCGAGGTCTGGCGGGCCACGAGAATCGCTCCCTGGGGAATGGCATGCAGGGACGCGTTCTCGGACTGGATGTGGTACACCGGGCCCGAAGCCACACCGAGGGAGGCGGACTGTCCTCCGACCAGCAATGGGGTGCGCCCGGGCACAAAGCCGCAGCATTCGACCTGATCCACTTCCTGGGCCCGGGTCAGGGGTCTGGCCTGCAGGATGAAGATCCGGTCCTCTTCGTCCACCGCCCACTCAATATCCAGAGGCATGCCGTAATGCTTTTCCAGTTGCAGGGCGTAGAGGCCCAGGGTGTCGACCTGAGCTTCGGTCAGGCTGGGAACCCACTGCAACTCGGGGTCGATGGGCCGGGACACGATGCCTCCCTGAGGCAGGATGACGAACCCTTCTGTCTTGCAGGCGATTTCCCGCTGGATAACCTTGCGGTCTGCGCGGCGAATGCGCCAGAAATCGACGTCCGACGAACCGTCGACCACGCTGACGCCAAGCCCCCAGGCCGAGGACAGGAGCAGGTCGTCGTTGCAGGCCGAATTGGGGTCGATGGTGTAGAGCACGCCGCTGGCCTTGGATTCGATCATGGTCAGCACCAGCACGCTCATCATCACGTCCTGCTCGGTGTAGCCTTTGGTCCGGCGATAAAAAACGGCTCTGGTCGTGAATGCGCTGGCGACCACGGCGCTCCAGGCCCTGGCCAGGGTTTGCGGAGAGGCCCCGAGAACCGAGGCGTGCTGACCGGCAAAAGACGCTTCGGAATCCTCGCATACGGCCGACGAACGTACGGCCAGGCGGACCTTGGGGCCGAAGGACTCGACGAGTTCGAGGGTCTTGGCCTGCAGGGCGTCTGCCAGGACCTTGGGCAGGGCGGCGGTCATGATCCGCTCGCTGGCCTTGGCGCAATGCTGCTCAAGCAGGGCGATATCGGTCAGGTCGATATCCGCCAACTGCCTGGTCAGGGTTTCCAGCAATCCGGATTCGCGCAGGAACAGGGCCGCAGCCGAGGCCGTGACCGCAAAGCCCGACGGGGTCGGCAGGCCGGCCTTGTTGCGGATTTCGCCGAGATTGGCGGCCTTGCCGCCCACCTCTTCCAGATGCTCCAGGCTGATCTGATCCAGGGGCATGACCAGGGTCGAATGACGGGTGAACCGCTCCCTGGCCAATGCGCCCGTGGCTTGGGCGGCTATGGTTTCGGTCTGCGTGAAAAGCTGGGAGTGGTTGCCGGCCGTCAGGGCATTGAGGTCTTCAATCAAAGAGCAGCAGGCGGCGATCAGATTGTGGATGCGCCGTGAAACCTCGTCCTGGGTAAAGGAACGGCTGTCGTAGATCATGCGTTCGAGAGCGGTCATCTCTTCGAGCACGAAGTTGTTGGCGGACAGCAGGCGCTTGAAGAACCGATACTTCATCAGTGGGTCGGACGGATATGTCGAATCCGGACCGGGCGGATTGTTGGTGGTCGTGTTCATGACTTCTCCGATGAGGCGTCAGCGCCGTGAGTGCTGTCTCGGTTTGATGCCGGCTCTGGCCGGTATTTGCCGCTCGCGTTCTTGTCGTTGACAATCACGGCAGAAATGCCATTGAGGCGACGGGCGTCACTATGGGGGTAATCACGTGGAATGCTGAGGATTCGCGGTTGGTTGCCGCAACGAACGAATTCTAACCAACGGGTCTCGTTCAGAAAATGACGGGGCTGAGTTTCCCGTGTCGGAGTTGAAGAAATTTCATGAACCATGCCGGACCAGATTTGATCGTGCAGGGTCTCTTTAAAGAGCCCATTGAATTTTTGCATATTTTTGATCAGATGCCCAACTGCGCCATTGTCTTGAACCGGGACCGCCGGGTGGTGGCCGTGAACAGCGCGTTCGAAGCCTTGACGGGTTTTTCCCGCAAGGAAGCCTGTGGCGTTCTTTGTGCCGAGATCACCCGCAGTTCGGTCTGTCATCATCGCTGTCCCGCTTTATCCCCGGCGGATGGCGCCCAGGAACGGTGCCGCACCGGCGACATCGTTTCCAAGGATCGTCGGAAAATTCCAGTCCGCATTACAGTCTCTCCTCTTGTTGGTCGGGATGGTGAACATCATGGTTTTCTGGAGGTTATCGAGGATCTGCGCGTCAATCTAGCTTGGGACTGGAAAAGTGTCCACACCGAGCGGTTCGGACATCTTGTCGGGCACAGTCCCGAGATACAAAAGGTCATCCACATGCTGCCGCTGATCAGTCAGTCGGACTCCTCGGTCCTCATCACGGGGGAGACGGGGACGGGCAAGGACCTCATGGCCGAGGCCATACACCGGTCGTCGGAGCGCGCCCGCGGCCAGTTTGTGAAGATCAACTGCGGCGCTCTTCCCGACGCCCTGCTTGAGTCGGAGTTGTTCGGCTATGTCAAGGGCGCCTTCACCGGCGCCACAGAGGACCGGATCGGGCGGATCCGGCAGGCGAACAAAGGGACGCTCTTTCTGGCCGAAGTGGGCGATCTCAACTACAACCTCCAGACCAAGCTGCTGTCGTTTCTTGACGACAAGACCGTCTATCCGCTGGGATCTTCGGACGGCATCCGGGTCAACGTGCGGGTCATCGCGGCCACCCTGAGAAATCTGGAGGAAATGGTCCGCAAGGATACGTTTCGGAGCGATCTTTTTTTTCGTTTGAATGTTATCCGCATCAACATCCCCCCTTTGCGGGAGCGGGAAGGGGACATCGTTCTTCTTCTGGAGCACTTTCTGCGATCCTTTTCCCAGCTTTTCGGGAAAAATATCGAGGGTTATTCCGACGAATCACTGCGCATCCTCCTTGAATTCTCATACCCGGGCAATGTCAGGGAGTTGCGCAATATCGTCGAATACGCCACCAACGTCTGCCAGGGTAATCTGGTTTTGCCGGTTCATTTGCCGCTCTATGTGCGCGAGGGGCATCAGCCGCTTCCCCCGGAAACCCTGCCCTGGGGAGTGCCGCCGGTGTTGCCGGTAAACGTTGCCGGCGCGTCTGCGTCCACAGAAACGACCTGGCGGGAGATGGAGAAAAAAATGATTCTCAAGGCCCTGGCGCAGGCTCGGGGCAAACGCACCAAGGCTGCGGAAATTCTGGGATGGGGCCGGAGCACGCTGTGGAGAAAAATGAAAGATCATGGGTTGGACTCCTGACATGCTGAAAAGTCCAGGGGCCAGAAGGATGCTGGTGGTGGTTCAGGATCAGCGCGTTGCGCCTCGGTTTGACCTGGCGCTTGAGGTATATCTGCTGCAGGACGGCGATGAACCGGGCCGAACGTTGATTCTGGGGCAGACCTCGCCGGAAAAGCTCTGTCATCTCATTGTCGACAACGAACGCACGGAAGTGGTTTGCGGCGGCATTGAGGACGAGCACTATCAGTATCTGACATGGAAAAAGGTGCGGGTTCTGGACAGCGTCATCGGGCCCCTGGAATGGGTGCTGGAGCGCTGGCGGAGCGGGAAGTTGCAGGCGGGCGATATTTTTGAGCATTGCGCGGACAGGGCCGAAGAGTGCCTGTCCGGCCATCAGCAACAGAAATAATTTTTTGCCTGCCGCGTTGCTTGCTGCCATGGACTTGGAGCAAGTCCCGAAGAAAACAAACGTCGATCTGCCACTTTTTGAGATTTGAGACTTCAGGTGTACGCCCTGTCTTTTCCCTTTCCGCGAGGTCTCCATGGCGGAAGGGATGCGAGTATGGGCCTTGACGATCAAACCCTATCGCGAGGTGTTGAGGATGCATCAATTCATGGTTTTTGAACACCCGGAGCAGAAGCGGATCGCCCTGAAAGTCGGGTTATCCTGGCCTGCTTTTTTCCTGGCTCTGTTTTTTTCCAGCCTGGGATGCATCGTCTGGTTTTTGTACCATCGGCTTTGGCGGTACGCCGGGCTGTGGTTTGTTTTTCTGGTGGTGTTCGTCTTGCTGGAAAACGCGGTCCGCACATCCGTGGCGGATTCTTCCCTGCAGTTCATGCTGCGCGTTGTCTTGTTGGGAGTGTTTTTTGTCGTCAGCATGATCCCTGCATTCAAGGGCAGCGCCTGGAGAGCGGAAAAACTCCTATCGCTTGGCTATGCTCAGGTGGCCACTGTTTCTGCCGCCACCGCCGCCGATGCGCTCAGCGTGGTTGCGCAAAAATCGTCTTCTCCTTCCAGTCAATAAGGCTTTGGTTGCGGACCCAAGATCGGCCTGAAGAGTGTTTCGGCGGTGAATCACTGTGTTCGCGTGGTTGCACATCGGTGTCCGGCCTATGGACGCTCATGGTCCCCTGTTAGCCAGAATGTATCGTTTTGTTTCAGTATGTTTCATTTTGCTGTGCAGTTTGTTGTAAAACGTGTTGACACATTTTTCACAAATGGTTTAGGTGGACCCGTCCTTAATGAGTTAAGGATAAAAAACGCATCTCAGCGCACAGGAGGAAGATTGAATGATAACCAACGCAATCGTCCGGGACATGATGACACCAGTGGAAGACTTTCCCCGCATCGCCCAGGATGCGACCTTCGGGGAAGCGGTCGCCGCTTTGGACAAGGCCCGCGATGAGTTTTTGGCCGGAAAGGCTAAGCAGTGTGCATTGCTGGTCGAAGACGGACAGGGCAAGGTCATCGGCAAGGTGTCGCCCATGGATGTTCTGCAGGGGCTGGAGCCCGGCTACCTCAACGTGATCGATTCCAGCGGACTGCGATTCAAGGATGTCAACTACGTTGTCGAAAGCATGCGGGAAAAAACTCGGTTGTGGGCCAAGCCATTTGATGATTTGTGCCGCACGGCCGGCACCCTCAAGGTCCGGGATTTTATGCGTCGTCCGGCTCTGAGCACGCAGGTCAAGGCCGGTGACTCCATGGATACGGCTTTCCACCATTTCCTGGCCGGACGGCATGATTCCCTGTTTGTGGTTGATGGCAATACGGTGACCGGGGTGCTCAAATTTTCGGATGTGTACCGTGCGGTTTCCAAGGAAATTACTGACGTTTGCGTCATGAGCAGCGAATAGCAACAGGACAATTTTTCTCGCGAGGAGGAATGATATGGCTGAATTAGAGGAAAAAGCACCACAACCTCTCAAGATTATGCTTGCCAAGGGAGCGGCCGCCCTGGTGCTGGGCCTGTTGATCCTGATGCTGCCGACCCCGGAGAATCTGACGCCCGAGGGGCACCGTCTGCTGGCATTGTTGGTCACCGTGGTCTTTCTTTGGGTCAGTGAGGCTGTTCCCATTGGAACAACCGCGCTTTTTGCCGGCGCATCCCTGATTCTGCTGAACATAACCAACGCAAGCAAGGCGTGGGCCCCGTTTGCCAGCCCTGCGGTCATGTTCGTGCTCATGATCATCATGTTCGGCGTGGTCCTGAACGAAGTCGGATTGGCCAGCCGGATCATGTACTATCTGCTCAAGTTTGCCGGCACCAAGGTCAAGCGGCTCAGTCTTATCCTGGCTGTTGGCTGCACCATCACATCGTCGGTCTTCCATGACGCGACCATCACGGTTATCATGGTCTTCGCCTTTGTGCCGGTCTTCATGAGCATGGGACTTAAGCCGGGCGAGGGGCATCGTCTGCCCATGTTCTTCATGCTGCTCATCCCCCTGGCGGCCTCGGCCGGCGGTTTCGGCACCTTGCTGGGCGGTGGTAGAAACCCGCTGGCAATGGAGATCCTGCAGAAGTTCAGCGGCGGGGAACTGAAGATCGGCTTTTTGGAATACATCATCATCCAGTTTCCCATCTGCATACTTACGGCTGTGGCCACATGGGCCATTCTGTGGATGCTGATCCGGCCCAAGGAGAAAGAACTGACCGGTGTCAACCTGCCTGATCCCGGCCCCATGAGCGGTGCGGAGCGGGGCGTGCTGATCATCTTCATCATCACCTTCATCCTGTGGTTTGCCG
>CAZYZA010000026.1:0-36608 GCA_964651415.1 uncultured Desulfovibrionaceae bacterium | reverse complement strand
ACGACGGCACCATGGACGAGCTTGTGCGTACCTATCTGCGATGAAAATCTCGACAGATTCATGCGACTGGAGATTGAAGACAACGGGCCGGGCATACCGCCGGAGATTGTGAGCCGGGTCTTTGAGCCGTTTTACACAACCAAGGCCCCGGGCGTGGGTACGGGCCTGGGACTGTCCATTTCGTATTTCATCATCACCCGCGGACACAGGGGGAGACTTCTGGTGCAATCCGCCCCCGGGCAAGGGGCAAAATTCGTCATTGAGATTCCCTGGAGCAAGACAGAGGAGGAAGGGTGCGCCACAAAATAATGATTATCGACGACGAGCCGAGCCTGTGCAAAGCAATGGTGAATTTTCTGGATGACTTCGACGAGTTTGACATTCGGTGGGCGCATTCCGCGGAAGATGGACTGCGGCAATTACGTCACGAGCCGGCTGATCTTTGCGTGGTGGATTTACGCCTTCCGCAGATGAACGGTCTTGAAATGGTGAAAATTCTTTTCGCCGAACAGCTGTGTGACAGATATATAATCCAGACGGCTTCCCTGGATTTCGAGCCCTCGGACGAATATTTGGCCTGGGGCATTGGCCCGACGGACATCGTCTACAAGCCGACGCAGAATACGCACTTTCTCGAAAAAATACGCGGCATTCTGAATGCTACGCCAAGACAGTCAGGCGCAACATGATCATTGGCGATGATTAACCATGCGGCGGACTGCCATCCTGCAGTTGTTTGCAGGTCATGACACTCTGTTTTGATAACATCAGGAGGTAATCGCATGAAAAGAGCTGTTTTAATGCTGTTCATGGTATTGTTTCCCCTCGGTGCACTTGCGGCAGACCTGAAAATCTACACCGAAGAGTATCCTCCGTACAACACGGCGGCCGGCGGCACCCTCGGCGGCGTGAACACGGAACTGCTGCTGAAGGCGCTGGACAAGGCCGGCGTGGGCATCGGTCGCGACGACATTGAACTTGTGCCCTGGTCCAGGGCCTATCAAGGCGCGCTGTCCGAGGCGGGAACCTGTGTCTTCTCCACCACCCGCACCGACGAACGCGAAAACCTGTTCAAATGGGTCGGTCCGCTGTCTAAAACCCAGACCGCCTTTGTCGCCAAGAAAGGAAGCGGCATCACCCTGTCTTCACCGGCCGACGCCGGCCAGTACGTTGTCGGCGTGGTCAAAGACGATGTCGGACACCAGCTGGCCCTGGCCGCAGGCCTGCCCGAAGACAAGCTGGACATTGCCTCCTCCGCGGATGCCCAGGTCAAGAAGCTGGACGCCGGCCGGGTCGATCTGATTGTGTACGAGGTCCTTTCGGTCCAGAAGCTGGCCGAATCTCTTGGCCTTGATCCCAATTCCTTTGAATCCGCCCTGGTGTTGAAAGAAGGCGAACTCTATCTGGCCTGCAACCCCGGCACAAACGACGATCTGCTGAAAACGATTCAAACCGCCCTGGACGAAGTGAAGTAAAGACCGGCAAAGTCGGCAAAGCAACATGCGCCCCAAAAGATCCTCTTGTCCGGAGCGCATGTTTTTGAACACGGCCGACCAGGCCGGTCCCGAACAGCCGGACCTCCCGACGACCACCCAACGGCAGCGGCCCGGACAATGCCGGGCCGCAACGCAAAGACAAAACCATCGACCGATTCGCGGCGACGAAAACGTCCCCTATCCTTCAATCATGGCCTTGGTGGCCAGCCGCCCGTCGGCGTTCAGGGGGCGCACCAGATGGCGTCTGACCAGCAGCCCGGTCCACCAACCCCGGTAGTCGGCAATGGTCTGCACATCCACGTCCTCGTGCCGGACGTTGACCGCCGCCTCCAGATAGGCGTCCAGATTGGTCAGATCGGGCCGGGGCAGACGACCCTGCCTGTAATCGGCCCACATCCGTTCGAATAGTCCCTCCAGCTCCCTGACCAGGAGCGGCAGATCGAAAAGCGTGCACGTGGCGCGGCTGCCGTTCAATCTCTGCCGCAATTCTTGAATTTGGTCCGGATTGTTGCCCAGCTCCACGGCCCTGTCCACGAACTCCCCGGCCGAAAGACAGACCAGCTCCTCCAGCCCGGCCGCACGCAGCAGGCTGCCGCAGACCCTGGAGGCAAAGGACCGACCGCTCAGCGTCAGCACCGGCACGCCCACCCACAAGGCATCCGAGGCCGTGGTATGCGCGCCGTAGGGGCTGGTGTCGAGAAACAGGTCGGCCAGCTCGTAACGGGCCAAGTGGGCGGGATTGGCCAGCTTGTCGGCAAAAACGATCCGCTCCCCGGCCACGCCCAACTGTTCGGCGTAACGCCGCAAGCGCTCGTTGGTTTCGTCGGTGCTGCTCAACAGCCACAGCACGCTGCCCGGAACCCGGGCCAGGATGGACATCCAGCGTTCAAAGGTGAAGCGGTGAATCTTGTGCGAACCGTTGAAGCAGCAGAAAACCACCCCGTCCTCCGGCAGTCCGGCCCGGTTTCTGTCCGGCCGGACCGGGGCCACCACGCGGTTGCGGTTGCTGGGCTGATAGCATGGCAGGCGAAGGACCTGCTCCGAATAGTACAGTTCGTGATCAGCGGGAATGATCCAGTCATCGGCAATGAGATAGTGATGATACGGACTGGCCATGGTCCCCGGAAATCCCAACCAGTTGACGATGACCGGAGCCGGCCGCATGGCCACCAGTTTCAACCTGGCCTCGCGGGTGTATCCGTTGAGATCGACCAGAATCTGGATGCCGTCCTCCTGCATGCGCTGCCTGGCGGCCTCGTCGTCCAGATCGGTGATGGATATCCAGTGGTCGGCCGTGGTCCGGAAATGTTCGTGCAATCCGTCCTGGGAATGAGGGCCGCAGTAATAGGCAAAGACTTCCACCCGGGATCGGTCGTGCAGGCCGAAGACTTCGGTCATCAGGTAGCCCACGGCGTGCTCACGCAGATCCGAGGACAGATAGCCGATGCGCAGGGGGCCGTCGGACTGTTCGGCCCGAGGCCAGGAAAAGACCGGTTCGGCCGGAGAGCCGACATCCATCTTGTTGTAATGATGGGCCAGGGCCAGCTGCAGCATGGGGTCGTCGGTAAAGGCGGCGGCGGACAGGGGCGACATGCCCGTGAACAGCAGCTCCTCGTCGACACGCTCCGACGGCTGCAACACGGGCCATTTGCACTGCCGTTGGCGCAAGGCGACCAAGTGCTGCACCACTTCCCGCTGCAGGCGATCCAATTCCAGACTCTCGCGCAGCATGTTCTCGGCCGCCTCGTCCTGGTTCAGGGCTTCCAGGGTGCGGGCGCTCTGATTCAAAGCCGTAACCTTGTGGACGACGGCCGTGGAGTTGACCGCTGTCATCCGCGCCAGGGCCGCCGACCACTGGACAACGGCCAGACCAACCTGCCCCTGACGCTCATAGACCCGGCCCAGATTGATATACAAAGGCATGAAGTCCGGATTGAGGGCAATGGCCCGTTCCAGGCAGGCTCTGGCTTCATCCAGCCGTCCGGCATCGGCCAGAGTCACGGAATAGTTGAAAAGCACGGCGTACAGGAGCGGATCGGCGGCGTTGACGTCGATCCAGGCCGCGTAGGCCCTCTCCACCGACGCCACCTGGCCGCTCTGCCTGAAGGTTTCCACGGTGCGGATCAAATCCGGCACGGACAGGGAACCGACCATGCTCCGAATCAGGGCCGGAGACAGGATATCCTTGGTCATCGTCATACCTCGTCAAACCGCCCGGGACAGCCCCGGACAGCCCGTAAAAGAACAGGGCCGCACGACTGGGTTCAGGACACGGCGCGAAGCACGGCCGCCAGCTGTTCCGCCGTCATGCCGGCCAGTTGGGTCAGGGAAAAGGCATCAATCTGGGTCGCGGTCATGGCTTCAAGAGCCGTTGTTGTCAGATAAGAAATCGAGGTCGATGTCAACGCGGTGATGACCGTGGTCGTGATGCCCGACACCTGATGCGGCGTCAGGGCCTCGACCTGGGTCTGACCCAATGCGCCAACCTGGGTCGCGCTCAGCGCTCCGATCTGCGACGATCCCAGAGCCTCAAACTGCGTGGGCAACAGGCTGTTCAGGCCCGTGCCGGTCAGATTGGAAACCTGGGTAGGCGTCAAAGACCGGATCTGCGTCGTGCTCAGGGCCGTGATCTGATCCGAACTCAGGGCTCGCAGTTGCATCCGCGCCAAGCCCTGGATCTGCGTCGTGCTCAAAAGGCTCAGACTGGCCGGAGCCAAGGCCGAAATCTGGGAGGCGGACAGGGCCGAAACCTGCTCAGGCTGCAGGCCGGAAAGCTGGGTCCGGGTCAGGGCGTTCAGCTGGTCCGCCGTGAGCCCGCCGATGCCGCCCGCTGAAAGCGCGCCGATCTGCGTCGACGCCAGAGCCGCCAGTTGAGTCGGGGCCAGGGCCGCAACCTGACCGGCGGTCAGTCCGGCCAGGCTGGTGGTCATCAGCAAAGTGATCTGCTCCGTGCCCAGGGCAGCCATCTGCGAAGCCGACAGTCCGGCAATGCCAGCGGCGGACAGGCTCTGAAACTGTTCCGGGTGCAGCGCGGACAAACCCGTCGTGGTCAGACCGGAGACCGCATCGGCCGTCAGGGCCGCCACGGACGCCGGGGACAGGGCCCGCAGTTGCGACGTGCCGAGGAGCGCCGTCTGATCTCCGGTCAAGCCCTCGATGCCTCCGGCAGACAAGGCTCCCAGCTGCCAGGGCTGCATCTGTGCCAGCTGATCCGGGGTCAGACTTGACGCCTGGGTCGCGGTCAGACCGCCCAGCTGGGTGGCGGACAATGCGTCAAGCCGGCTCGGTGCGAGACTTTGAATGACCGCAGTCGCCAGTGCGCCCACGCCTGCGGCGGAAAGACCGGCCAACTGCGTCCGGCTCAGCCGGGCCACTGTCTGGGGGTCAAGCCCGCCGAGAGCCGTTGTCGACAACGAAGACATGGCCGTGGCGTTCAAGGCCGCGAGCTGCTCCGGAGACAATCCGGCCAGCTGTGCGGCCGTTAGCCCGCTCAGTCCCTGAGTGGACAGGGCCGCGACCTGGCCCGGCCCCAAGACGCTGATCTGATCCGGGGACAACGCGCTGACGGCCCCTGATCCCAGCCCGCCGACCTGGGCCGTGGTCAACGCCCCGATCTGGGCCGGAGAAAAAGCGGTCAGCTGCGTCGTGGTCAGACTGCCGATCTGGGTCGCGGTCAAGGCGGCCATCTGTCTGGAACTGAGCATGGCAAAGTCTTCGGCCGTCAGTCCCGTGACCGCAGTCGGCGACAGGGCCGCGATCTGGGTCGTGGCCAGGGCCGTCAGCTGGGTCGGGTTGAGCGCCCGAACCTGGGTCGACGTCAGGCCGCCGATCTGGGCGGACCCCAGCGACTGCAGCTGCGCGGTGCCCAGGGCTTCCAGCTGGATCGATCCGAGATGACCGATCTGGGTCGCGGTCAATCCCGACAGCTGGGTGGAGTTCAGGGCCGCAATCCGCTCTGACGGCAAGGCCGCGATCTGGGTCGACGTCAGGCCGCCCATGGCCGTGGCGGACAAGGCGGCAAACTGTGCCGGACTGAGGGCACCCATCTGCGATGTGCTCAGTCCCCGCACCGCCGACGAGCTCAGGGCCGCCAGCTGCGTCGTGGACAGGGCCGTCAGCTGTTCCGTGGCCAGAGCCGCGATCTGGGCTGAGCCCAGACCGCTGATCCCGGTCGAGGTCAGGGCGGAAATCTGGGTCAACGTCAGCGCCTGAACCTGGGACGAGGTCAGGGCAAGCATCTGGGTCGGACTGAGCGATGTCAGCTGGCTGGTGGTCAGGGCCGCGACCTGCGTGGGCAACAGACCGGCCACGGTCTGCGACGACAGGGCCGCCAGTTGGGTCGGACTCAGGGCGGCAAATTGCGTCGAGGTCAAAGCGCCAAGGGTTGTGCTGGTCAAGGCGGACATCTGCCCCTGGGTCAGGGCCGCAATCTGGCTGACGGTCAGGGCCGCGAGCTGCGTTGCCGCCAGAGAGGAAAGGACAGATCCGGATATGCCCTGCATCTGGGTCGGAGTCAGTGCCGCCAGCTGGGTCGCCGTCAAGGCCGCCAGGTGCGTCGGGCCGAACGCCGCCAGCTGCGTCGGAGTCAGCTGCCCGATCTGGGTCTGCGTCATGGAGGCCAGTTGTGTCGCATTCAGACCGTCGACAGCATCGGACCGGATAGCCGCCAGTTGGGTCGAATTGAACGCCGCCAGCTGGGCCGGGCTCAGGGACGCAACCTGGGTTTCGGTCATGCCGCTTAGGGCGGTGGCGCTCAGAGCAGTGATCTGGGTCGCGGTCAGAGCGCCCATCTGGGACAGGGTCAGGGCTCCGAACTGGGACGAGGTCAAGGCGCCCAGCTGCCGCGAAGACAATCCGTCCAACTGGGTCGCGGTCATGAATGGGATGGCTGCGGGGCTCAGCGACGCGATCTGGGTCGAGGACAGCGCCGCCAGTTGGGAAGTGGCCAGGGCCTGCAGGGCAGAGCCTGTCAGGGCCGCAAGTTGTGTCGCCGACAGGGAGGACAGCTGGGTCGGACTCAGCGCCGCTGTCTGCGTGGCCCGCAGGGCCGAAACGCCGCCGGTCCCGAAACCTCTCAGCTGGTCCGGAGTCAGCGCACCGATCTGCGCCGCCGACAAGGCCGTGACCTGCGTATCGCCTAGCGCACTGATCTGGGTCGTGGTCAGGGCCTCGATCTGGGCCGTGGTCAGGGCGGCCAGCACGGCTGTGGTCAGTCCGCTCACTCCCTGCGCCGAGATGGTCGCCAACTGGCCCGGAGTCAGGGCCGCGATCTGATCCACGGACAGGCTTCCGGTCTGGGTCGAACCAAGGGCGGCCAGTTGCGTGGGCCTGAAAGCGGCCAGACGCGCGGCCGACAACGACTGCACCTGCGTGCTCTGCAAGGCCGCAATCTGATTCGCGCCAAGGGCGGCCCACTGCCCGTCACTCAGGACTGCCAGGCCCGACGTTCCCAGCCCTGCCAGGGACGTCGCCGCCAGGCTGGAAATCTGGGTCGGGGCCAGGGACGTCAGTTGCGTCGCCTCAAGGGCCGCGACCTGCGTCGAGGCCAGGGCCGCCAGCTGGCCGGCGCTCAAGGCCGCCAGCTGGGCAGAAGTCAGGGCTGCAATGCCGGCAGCGGTCAGACCCTGTATGGCCGAAGATGAAAAAGCCTCGATCTGCTGCGGCGAAAACTGCGCCAGCAGCGTGGCCGGCAGGCCGGATATCTGAGTCGGGGTCAGGCCGCGTATTCCTGCCGTGGTGAGCGCGGCAAGCTGCGTCTGATCCAGGGCCGCCAACTGGGTGGCGGACAAGGCCCCGCTCTGGGCCGACGTCAGGGCCCCAACCTGGCGCGTGGTCAGGGCTGAAATCTGGGTCACGGTCAGGCCGTCCAGCGCTGCCTGACCAAGGGCCGCAATCTGGCTTGGCGCCAATGCCTCAAGTTGCGCCAGGCCCAGCCCGGCAATCTGTCGGGACGACAGACCGGCCAGACCGGTCGCGGTCAACGCCGTCAACTGGGTCGAGGTCAAGGCGTTCAGCTGCGTCGTGGAAAGATCGCCGACCTGATCGGGCTGAAGCCCCCTGATCTGCGCCACTGTCAATGCCGTGATCTGAGTCGGACTCAAAGCCAGAATCTGACTCTCGCTCAACTGACCGATGGCGGCAGGAGTCAGAGCCGCCAACTGCGACGAACTCAAGGCCGTCAGCTGGGTCGGAGTCAGTCCGCTGACAGCCGTCACGGACAAGGCCGCCAGCTGGCTGGAGGTCAATGCGGCCAACTGGGCCGGGCTCAAGGCCCCAAGCTGCGTGCCGACCAGTCCCCTGGCCGCGGTGGCGCTCAGACTCGCCAACTGCGTCGGGTCAAGCCCGGCAATCTGCTTCGTGGACAGGGCCGAAACCTGCACCGAACTCAAAAACGCCACCTGTGTCGACGGCAGGGTCGAGAGCTGCGTTTCGGTCAGGCCTCTGACCGCCGTGACGGACAGGGAAAGCATCTGGGTTCTGTTCAGGGCGCCAAGCTGCGTGGATCCCAAGGCCGCCAGACCGGTGGAGCTCAAGCCCCCCAAGGCCGAGGCCGTCAGGGCGCCGATCTGCTCCGTGGACAGCGCCGCCAACTGAGTCCCGGTCAAGGCTCCGACAAGACCCGGCGTCAGGGCCCTGACCTGCGTCAGCGTCAGGGCGGATACATGACCGGCCCCCAATCCTTCAACGGCCGAGGGCGTCAGATAGGACAACTGGGCCGCGCTCAGGCCGGCAAGTTCATCCAGACTCAGCTCGGACACGTCCGTCCTGGTCAGACCCTGGATCTGGGTCGACGTCAGGGCCGCCAGCTGGGTGCCGGACAGGGCGCCGAATTGGGCGGAACTCAGGGCGCTGACTCCGGCCGCACTCAGGCCCCGGATCTGATTGAAGGTCAAGGACGCCACCTGAGCGGTGCTCAGGGCGGCAACGGCCGTGGTGCTCAAGGTCCCGAGCTGGGCCGGGCTCAATCCGCGAAGCTGGGTCGTGGTCAAGGATGCGACCTGAGTCGTGGTCAAACCGGCCAGGGCCGTGCCGGTCAGACCGGCGAGCTGGGCCGAGCCCAAGGCCGCCCACTGCGTCTCGGACAGAGAGGCCAGGGTTGTACTGGTCAGGCCGGCCATGGCCGCTGCTGTCAGGGCGCTGACCTGAAGGTCGCTCAATGCAGCCAGCTGGGAGGTGTCCAGCAAGCGCACGGCCGTGCCCCCCAGCCCCCGGATCTGGGTCGTGCTCAGGGCGGCCATCTGAGCCGTGCTCAATCCTTCCAGGGCTCCGGGAGAGAGAGCCGCCAACTGGGTCGAAGTCAGGGCGGATATGCCGCTTACTCCCAGTTCGTCCATGTCCGTCGCGGTCAGGCCGCGAATCTGGGTCGTGGTCAGGGAGGACAGCTGCGTCGGTGCCAAAGATCCGACCTGGGTCGACGTCAGGGCGCTGACCATGGAGCTGCTCAGGCCGCGCAACTGGGTGGTGGTCAGGGCAGCCATCTGGGTCGCATCCAGGGCATTGAACGCGTCAAGAGACAGGGCGCTCAGCTTGGCCGGACTCAATCCCCGCAACTGGGTGGTGGTCAGGAAAGACATCTGGGTCGGGGTCAGGGCGGCCAGAGAGGACGGGCTCAAGGCATTGAGCTGGCTGGAACTCAAGGCCCCGAGCTGGGAGTGACTGAGACCGGCCAGGAGGGTCGCGGTCAGACCGGCCAGGGCCTGCGGGGTCAGGGATGCCCACTGGGTGAGCTGCAGGGCGCTGAGTTGGGCAGTATCCAGCGCAGCCAGCTGGAGCGACGTCAGCCCCCGAAGCTGGGTCGCGGATAAAACCGCCACCTGATCCGCACTGAGACCCTCCAGGGCCGTGCCCGTCAAGGCCCCGATCTGGGCCGAGTTCAGAGCCGCCAGGCCGGTCACGCCCAGTTCGCCCAGATCCGTGCCGGTCAACCCGCGAATCTGGGTCGCGGTCAAAGCCGCCAGCTGCGACGCCGACAAAGCCTCAACCTGACTCTGGGACAATTCACTGACGCCGGTGCTGGTCAGGCCACGAATCTGCGCCGAGGTCAGCACCGCGAGCTGATCCGTGGTCAAGGCGGTCAGGGCCGTGGTCGTCAGCGCACCGAGCTGCGCCGGGCTGAGCCGTTGCAGCTGCGTCTGACCAAGGCCGACGATCTGCGCGGCACTCAACGCCCTGATCTGCGCCGCAGACATCACGGCGATCTGGGTTGTCGCCAGACTGCCGATCTGCTCCGGGCTCAAAGCCGCGATCTGGGAAGCCGTAAGGGCGGCAAAGGCGGCGGTGTTCAGGGCCGCCAACTGCGAAGGCGCGATCGAATCCAGCAGGCTGACGTCCAGCGCCCGTATCGCCGCAGCGGTCAGGCCGCGAATCTGAGTCGAGGTCAAGGCGGCCAGCTGGTCCGAACTCAGCCCGGATGCAGCCCCGGCGGTCAGGGCGGAAAGCTGGGTGGGGCTGAGGGCGGCCAACGCGGTCAGGCTCATTTCGCTGACGTCCGTGCCGGTCAAACCGCCAATCTGGGCCGGACTCAACGCGCCGAGCTGATCCGCGCCCAAAGCTGCAAACTGGGTCTGACTCAAGGCGCTGACAACCTGGGCCGAAAGCCCCCGGACCTGGGTCGTCGTCAATGCCGTGATCTGCGCCGTGCTCAGGGCCTCAGCCGCATTTACCGACAAGGAACCAAGCTGGGTGGCCGACAGGGATCCCAATTGCTCCATGCTCAGCATCGGGATCTGCGTTTCGGCCAGGCCCCGGATCTGTGCCGGGGTCAGGGCCGTGATCTGCGCGGGACTCAGGGCAGCCAGCTGGGTCTGGGACAAAGCGCCAACATGGGTGGAACTCAATCCACGGATCTGCACGCCGGTCAACGCCCTGATCTGATCGGCCCCCAGCGCCTCAAGCTGCTCGCCACTGAGAGAGGCAAGCACTGCGCTGGTCAGACCGGAAATCTGAGTGCTGGTCAGAGAAGACAGCTGCTCGCTGCTCACGCCCCTGAATGCCGCGACCGTCAGGGCCGAGAGCTGGGTGGAACTCAGCGCCGCCAGCGCGTTCAGTCCTATCTCTCCCACGTCGGTGCTGTTCAGGCCCCGGATCTGCGTCGCGGTCAAGGCCCCCAGCTGCTCGGTGCTCAAGGCCGCGAACTGCCCGGAACTCAGCCAACTCAGGGCCTGAGGCGAAAGCCCCCGGATCTGGGTCGTGGTCAGGGCCGCCAACTGCGTGGAACTCAAGACCTCCACCGCCGTCGTGGTCAGGCTTTGGAGTTGAACGGAACCCAGCCCGGAAATCTGGGTCAGGGTCATGCCGGCCACCTGCCCCGGTTCCAGGGCCCGGATCTGGGTCGATGTCAGGGCCGCAAACTGCGTGGAGGTCAGGGCCGCAAACTGCGACCCGGACAAGGAACTCATCGCCGCAACGCTCATGCGGGCGACGGCCGAAGCATTCAGCGCCCCGATCTGCCCCGGGCTCATGGCGGTTATCTGCTCGATGCTCATGGCCCCTACCGCCAGGCCGCTCAGCCCGGCAATCTGGGTGGGACTGAGCTGGGCAATCTGCGCCGGATCAAGACCCTTGACCGCAACAGCGCTCAGGGCGGAAAGCTGCGTCGAGGTCAGCGCGGCCAGCGCCGTGGATGTCAACTCGGCCATGTCGGCGCTGCCCAGGGAGCGGATCTGCGTCGTGGTCAACGCAGCGACCTGGTCCGGGGTCAGGGCCGCAACCTGGACCGAGGTCAGGGCCACCACCTGGCCGGGGTTCAAACCCTGAATCTGGGTGACGCTCAGACTGGTGAGTTGATCGGGAGTCAGCGCCGCGATCTGGGACAGACTGAACTCCCGCAGATCCGTGACCGTCAGTCCCGCAATCTGGCTTGGGTTCAGGGCGGCAATTTCTTCCGTCGTGAGCATGGCGACCTGGCCTTTGGTCAGGGCCGAAAGCTGGGCCACGCTGAAATACAGCAACTGGGTGGCGGTCAGGGCCGCAACCTGAGCCGTGGTCAGGGCCGCGACGTGGGCCGTGCTCAGCGCCGCGACCTGGGAAGCCTGCATCTCGCCAAAACCCGTGGTCGCAAGACTGCGCAACTGCGCATTGGTCAGGCTTGCGATGGATTCAGGGCTATACGTCGAGATCAGGGATACAGACACGCGCCAACCGCCTTGTTTGTCAGTCGAAAAGTGTTACGCTGGCCACTCCTTTGTCCCGAGCGGTCCTGGTCATGGAAAGACCCGACCAGGGGCCGACGTGACGGAAAAATTTTCCGTCCCGGAGCTGCGTAGCGTTACAACGCAAATTCAGCGCCAGAAGCGACACGCCCGGGCCTTGGGTTCAAACCTGTATTTTTTAGTTGCCAAGCAAAATTTCTTCACGTATTAGCCTTCGGCATTTCCCAGAAGGGCACGCCCTTTCCGCACGACCCGTCTTTGACCATCGCTCTCAGATCCGGTTTCACACGTTCACGAAATGCTCTTTTTCCCGCCTTGGACAGCAGGCCTCATGGTAGAGGGCCCGGTTCCAGAGCCGGGCACTTTTGACCGCGGGCAGTCCCGCAAGGTGATATCATGACGACTTTTGCTGATTTAGGTCTCTCCGACCTGACCATCCAGGCCCTGTCCCGCAAGGGATTTGAAGAACCAACCCCCATCCAGACCCAGACCATTCCGGCGGTTTTGGCCGGCCAACAGGACATTGTCGCCCAGGCTCAGACCGGCACGGGCAAGACCGCGGCCTTTGGCCTGCCCCTGCTGGAAATGCTGGACCAGAGCCTGCGCACGGTCCAGGCCCTGATCCTGGCCCCGACCCGCGAGCTGGCCATTCAGGTCGCCGAGGAGATCAACTCCCTGCGCGGCGGACGGACCGTGAGCATCGCCCCCATCTACGGCGGCCAGTCCATGGAAATCCAGCTGCGCAGCCTGAAAAAAGGCGTGGCCGTGGTGGTCGGCACGCCGGGCCGGGTTCTCGACCATCTGCGCCGGGGCAGCCTGGTCTTGTCCAACATCAAGTTTCTGATTTTGGATGAAGCCGACGAGATGCTGAACATGGGGTTTCTCGACGACGTCCGCGAGATCATGGATCAGACCAGTGCCGACAAGCGGACCATGCTCTTTTCCGCGACCATGCCGCCGGAGATTCTGCGCATCGCCAAGAAATACATGGGCGATTACCAGGTCATCCGGGCCATGTCCGACCAGCTTACCGCTACCCAGACCGACCAGATCTATTTCGAGGTTTCAGCCGGCGACAAGTTCGAAGCCCTGTGCCGGATCATTGATATGGAAGAGGATTTCTACGGTCTGGTCTTTGCCCGGACCAAGATCGACGCCGACGCCGTGGCCCTGCGCCTGACGGAACGCGGCTACGACGCCGACGCCCTGCACGGCGACATTTCCCAGAGCCTGCGGGAAAAGATCCTCGGCAAGTTCAAAAAACGGCTGATCACGATCCTGGTCGCCACGGATGTCGCGGCCCGCGGCATTGATGTCCACGACCTGACCCACGTTATCAACTTTGACCTGCCCCATGACTCCGAATCCTACGTGCACCGCGTCGGCCGCACGGGCCGGGCCGGCAAGCACGGCATCGCCATCACCTTTATCACCCCGTCGGAATACCGCCGACTGCAGTTCATCGGCAAACAGGCCAAGACCGACATCCGCAAGGCCAGGCTGCCCAAGGTCAGCGACGTCATCGCCATGAAAAAGGACCGCATCCGGGCCGAGCTGGGCGCCATCGTCGCCACTGAACCGGATCTGGAATTTCTGGGCATGGCCCAGGAACTGCTGGACCAGAGCAAGCCGCGCGAGACCCTGGCCGCCCTGTTGCAGCACATGTTCCAGGAAGAGCTGGACGTGGCCAATTACAAGGAGATCGAGGAAACCTTTGTCGTGGACAAAAAAGGCAAGACCCGCCTCTTTGTCACCCAGGGACGCAAGGACGGCCTGACACCCAAGCGCCTGCTGACCTTTCTCGACGAAAATTGCCACATCCCGTCCCGCAAGGTCTGGGACATCCAGATCATGGAAACCTTCGCCTTTGTTTCCCTGCCGTTCCAGGAAGCGGAAAAAGTCCTGTCCATGTTCAATCGACGCGGCAAGGAAGGCGGCCTGGTCTTCACCAAAGCCAAAGGTCGCACGGCCCCGGCCGGCAAGAAATAAGAAAAGGCCGCTCGTCTCCGGGCGGCCTTTTCTTTTTGGAACGACGCTGCGGGCAGCCGGAGCGTCGCATCTTTGCTCACTGCACAAACGTATCGTCCAGATCGTACATCAGCCGGTCTTCAGACGAAGCGTGCTCGTAATCGACCCATTTGAACTCCGTCTGGCTCATCAGCCAACGGACCACCTCCGCCTGACTGGCAGGCGTTCCCGGATAGTCGACAATGTCCGTAAATCGCCGCCCGAATATCGTGATCTCCACAGCTATTTTCATGCGCCACCTCCAGGGTAAACCTGATAGCTGTTAACCCGCCCGCGCTGACAGACAACCCCTTGTCCGCAAGAAACGCACCGCCCGAACACAGCGTTTTCTTCGACTCTCCCCGCAGCACGGCCGTTCGGCGGAAAGTTGTGCGCCGCACCTTCAGCACAAGCGGGAACAGCTGGGCAACAGCCCGCGATACGCGAAGATTATCTCTCTGAACGAAAACGATTCCTGCCCGCCGATACTTTTCCGGGAATTCGTCGAAACTCCCGCGTCCTGAAACTATCTGGCGACCGAAGCCGCCGTCCAGAAAGGATAGGCTTTGCCTGTTGGCTACAGGCAAACGTTTCTCCGAAAAATTCAAGATTCAAGATGCGACCCCGACCTCCCTGAAATACTTTGTAAACAGCTCAAGGTTGCCCGCTTTTGCAACTTGGCTTAAGACTCAGGGTCGGTATTGCGTTGTCGTTTTTTGGGCCAGTGTCAGGATCTGCCTTTAGGGATCCGCTGCGCCTGGTTTCACATTTTACTCTCTCTTTGAGGCCCGGAATGTCCCATAAGCTTATTCGAAAAGACGTCGCTCCAATTTATGACAGAATAGTCATCAATTTTCTGCAAAACCAAAAGGGCTCGTTCTTTCTGGTTACAAATGACGAAATATTCGTTCGCACAATGCGGGGCGCGTTACGAGCAATGGGACTAAATTTCGATTCTTTATCCATTGCTCACGTTTCATCAGATATATATAAAAAATGCAAGACCTTGCTGGAAACCAACTCGCAGGTCGTCATGTTTATCGAGTCCAAAATCAACGGGAGGTCGAATGTTTTTGACTTCAAATCCTTGAAGGACAGCTTCGGAAGCAGACTGAAAATCATATGTATAACACCGGAAGTTTCCGAAAATTATGTGTCGTTTATCGCTGAAAATGATGTCGATTCAATCATCGTAAAACCAATTTCGATCAATAACATTATTCAAAAAATAGCTTTTGCGATAAAGCCTTCAAATATATTTCATACGGAAGTTGAGAATATAAAAAATTTGATTGAAAACAGAGAATACGAGCAGGCAAACCTTAAAATCGACATGCTTCTTGCTGAAAACCCTGGAAGCTCGATTTGCATGATTCTCAAGGGAGATATCGCCAGACAAAACGGCGATGTTAAAAATGCAGAGGAGTTTTATAAAGAAGCGGTAAAGAAATCGAGACTCAACCTGAAGCCACTGCAAAAACTTGCTGATTTGTATGCTGAAGTTGATGAAGTAAAAGAACACCTCAAATGCCTGCTGCTCATGGACAAGATTTCGCCGTTGAATCACACGCGCAAAATCAACATCGGCGAACAGTACAGCAAGGCCGGCGAGGATGAGAAAGCAAAGAAGTTCTATGCAGATGCGGTCAATATCGTGCGCACGCAGGCCAACGATCTCCTGGCCTCCACGCTCATGGATATCGGCGTCAAACTGCGCGACCTGAACCCCGAGCAGAGCATCCACTTCATGAATCAGGCCCTTGAAACCAAGGGCAGCGAGATGACCAGGGAAGACTTGTGGATGATCAACGAGATGGGAGTCTCGCTGCGCAAGAAGGGCGATTGGCAGGGAGCTGTCCAGACCTACCAACAGGGCCTGAAAATGATTCCCCATGAAGCCGGGCTGCACTACAATATGGGCATGGCCTATGCCCAGGGAAAAGAGCACTACAAGGCCATCTGCGAGTTCGACAAGGCCATCGCCGCGTCCGCCGACATTCTGCAGGAATCACCGCTTATTCCGTTCAATATCGGGATGGTTCACTTCCAGATGAACCGCCTGCAGGACGTTGAGCGGTTCATGAAAATTGCCCTCAAGCTTGATCCGGCTTTCGATCGGGCCAGAGCAATGCTTGAAAAAATCGGATTAAAAGCTGATTGACATCGCCTCCACATCCACGGTGCGAAATATGTCCGCTCTCAGAAGAATGATTCTTGCTTGCCCGCGAGAAATGCATTGGTGGCGGCAATATCTTTCCACATGGAGGCAACATGAAAGTCGAGGGTGCTTCTTCGCTCGTCGACATGTATCTGGCGACCCGGACCCGGGGGCATTCTGCGGGCGGGACAAGCGCGAGTCATGGAGATACCGTGTCCCTGTCTTCCGAGGCCAAACGGCTGATGGAACATTTTCGCGCCATCCGCTTTGAAAAGGATACTTCGGACACGGCCGGGTCGACGACAGGCGACTCCCTTGAAGATGCGAGCGATGGTCTATCGACAGCGGAAAGCGGCACCTCGGAGGGCTCAGGCACGGCCGGCCAAGTCGAGGACATCAGAAAACGCATCAAGGATCTGATGGACAAGGTGCAGCAGATCATGGACGGCGACATGAGTCCCGACCAGAAACAAAGCGCCGCAGCGCCGTACCTCCAGCAGATCCAGCAGTTGCAGCAGCAGTTGCAGGAGTTAATGGCGGCGGGGCAGAAAAAGGCTTAGCAGTTCGTATTTCAACAGCCTGCTATTTTTATTTTTCAACAGTCAGGTCGCGAGAGCCGCTGCCTGACACCGCATCTGTCCCCGGCTATTCCTGCAAAGCCAGCAACCCTTGGTCCCAGACCTTGAGCATGAGACCGACTATGTCAAATTTGTCGCAAAGTTGAGTCAAATCCATACCCTGAGCAAATTTGCTCAAATCCCCGTGAACAGTGCCCGGCGCATGGCTTCGCATGAAATGGCAAAGAACAAAAAAACGCCGCATCCCGAAACAGTCGGAATGCGGCGTCGGCAGTCGTGAACAGAAGATCCTTTAGGCCACGACGTTATACGCCTTGGGGGCAGCGCCGCAGATGGGACACTTGTCCGTGGGCTGACCTTCGTGGATGTGGCCACAGACGCTGCAGACATAGTAATCCACGGCATCCAGCTCGCCCATTTTCTCGGCGGCCTTGGCGTAGAGATTGGCGTGACACTCTTCGGCCTGGTTGGCGAAGACAAAATAACGCTCTGCCGCTTTCTCGCCTTCGGCCTGGGCGTCGGCGATCATTTCCGGATACATGGACTTGAACTCGTAGGTCTCTCCGGCCACGGCTTCCTTCAGATTGTCGGCCGTGCTGCCGATCCCCTTCATCAGGCGCAGATGGGCGTGGGCGTGGATGGTTTCGGCCTCGGCGGCAGCCCGGAACAGCTTGGCAACCTGCGGCAGGCCTTCTTCGTCGGCTTTTTTGGCAAAGGCCAGATACTTGCGGTTGGCCTGGGATTCGCCGGCAAAGGCTGTCTTCAGATTGTCGGTGGTCTTGCTCATGGATGTATTCCTCCTGTGTTCAGATTTATTTAATAGGAAGTATTCTCAAGAAAGAACTTGTACTGAAAGCCGAACAGAGGGGCAAGTCTTTTTTCAAATTTTTCATATTTCGGGAAAACAGCCTTGACGACAAAGTGAACGATCGTTAACAACGCGCCCATGGCAAAACGCATGACAACCACCATACGACGCGAACAGATCGCCGAAGCAGCCCTAACCCTTGTTTCCGAACAGGGGGTGGGAGCGTTCACGGCCCGCAATGTGGCCCAGGCCATTGGGGTGACGGCTCCGGCGTTGTATCGCCATTTTCCCGGGGGTAAGGCCGACATCCTGGCGAGCATTTTGGATCTGCTTGAGCAGGTCAAAGCCGAAGGGCTGCGCCACGCCATGGAAGAAGAGGGTCCCACCCTGGTCAAACTCCGCCGCTGTTACGATCTGCACATAAGTGTCGTCGAGCGCTACCGGGCCCTGCCCAACCTGGTCCTGTCCGACGCCCTGTGGGATGATGCACCCCAGCTGCGTGAACGCCTGTACGCTTCCCACCATAAGCAGCGGGAAATGACCTCCTCCATCATTGCCGAGGGACAAACAAAGGGCGAAATCCGCACCGACATCAGCGCGGACCAGATCTTTGTTCAGTTTCTGGGTGCGTTCCTGACCATCGCCATTCTCAACAGCCGGCACGACATCATGATTGATCTCAAAACCCAGGCCGAGGCCAGCTGGAAAATCTTTGCCCAAGGCGTAGCCCCTTAATTTTTTTTACCTTTTAAGTTAACACTCGTTCACGTAATACAAGAGAGGACACCCATGAAAAAAATAATGTTTTCCGTTGCCATCTTAGTCGCTGCAGGACTTGGCTACCTGGCATGGTACAATCCGTCCCAGGCAGAACAGTCAGCACCGGCCGCAACCACTCCGGCTCCGGAAGTTGCCGTGGCGACCATGCAGGAAAAAGAAGTCCGCCTGACCTCGGAACTGCCCGGCCGCACCACCGCCTTTCAGGTGGCTGAAATCCGCCCCCAGGTCGGCGGCATCATTCAGAAACGGGCTTTCAAAGAAGGCTCCGAGATCAAAAAAGGCGAGTTGCTCTACCAGATCGACCCGTCCACCTACGAAGTGGCGGTGGCCCGGACCATGGCCGCCGTGGCCAAGGCCAAGGCCGAGCTGGAACCGGCCCGCCTCAAGGCCAATCGCTACCAGGAGCTGATCCGATCCAAGGCCGTCAGTCAGCAGGATCACGACGAAGCTCAGGCCGAACTGGCCCTGAAGCAGGCCAATGTGGCTTCGGCCCAGGCCGAGCTGGAAGCGGCGCGCATCGACCTGCAGCGGACCAAGGTCGTGGCCCCCATTGACGGCCGCATCGGGAGGTCAACCATCACGCCCGGCGCCCTGGTCACGGCCAATCAGGCCCAGGCCATGGCCACGGTCCAGCAGCTTGACCCCATCTACGTCGACCTGACCCAATCCAACGTCGAGCTCCTGCGTCTGCGCCGGGCCATGCAGTCCGGTCACATGCAGTCCGCCGGGGCGGCCGGGACCACGGTCCGCCTGATCCTCGAAGACGGGTCCGAATATCCGTTGCCGGGCACCCTGCAGCTGGCCGAGGCCAACGTGGATCAGGACACCGGCACCGTGACCCTGCGCGCGGTCTTCCCCAACCCGGACCGAGAACTCCTGCCCGGCATGTATGTCCGGGCCAGGATCGAGGAAGGCATCCTCGCCCGGACCCTGCTCATTCCGCAGCAGGCCGTGACCCGCAATGCCCAGGGCCAGGCCCAGACCCTGGTCGTCGGCGCCGACGACACGCTGGAACTGCGCATGCTGGAACTGGACCGCGCCGTCGGCGGCGACTGGATCGTCCGTCAAGGTCTGGCCGCCGGAGACCGGGTGGTTCTCGACAATCTGCAGAAAGTCCGTCCCGGCATGCCGGTGCGCATTGCCCAACAGGCAATGTAAGGAGGAATTATGGCCCATTTTTTCATCGACCGACCCGTCTTCGCCTGGGTCCTGGCCATCGCCGTCATGCTGGCCGGACTCCTGGCCATCCGCACCCTGCCCGTGGCCCAGTACCCAAGCATCGCGCCGCCCACCATCTCCATCAGCGCGACCTATCCCGGCGCGTCGGCCAAAACATTGGAAGACGCCGTGACCCAGGTCATTGAGCAGAAAATGAAAGGGCTCGACGGTCTGGACTACATGTCCTCCACCAGCCAGTCCTCGGGGCAGGCGGAAATCATCCTGACCTTCAAATCCGGCACCAATCCGGACATTGCCCAAGTCCAGGTCCAGAACAAACTGCAGCTGGCCATGGCCCTTTTGCCGCAGGAAGTGCAGGCCCAGGGCGTGCAGGTCAACAAGGCCGCCAAGAACTTCCTGACCGTGCTCGGATTTGTCTCCGAAGACGGCTCCATGTCCAACGTGCAGCTGGCCGACTATGTCGCCGCCAACATCCTTGACGGATTGAGCCGCGTCGACGGCGTGGGCGAGGTCACCCTGTTCGGCTCCCAGCATGCCATGCGCATCTGGCTCAGCCCCGACAAGCTGCACACCTATCGCCTGACTCCGGCCGACGTGGCCGCGGCCATCAGGGCCCAGAACGCCCAGATTTCCGCCGGACAGCTCGGGGGCCTGCCCTCGGTCGAGGAGCAACGCATCAACTTCACGGTCACGGTCCAGGAGCGCCTGCAGACCCCGGAACAGTTTCGCGACATCCTGCTCAAGGTCAACACCGACGGCTCCACCGTGCGCCTGGGCGACGTGGCCAGGGTCGAACTGGAGGCCGAGAATTCCCAGGTCAAGTCGCGCTACAACGGCCAGCCCACGGCGGCCATGGCCATCAAGCTGGCCACGGGCGCCAATGCCCTGTCCACGGTCGAAGGAGTCTGGAAATACATCGACTCCATCTCCGGCAGCCTGCCGGCAGGGATGAAGGTCGTCGAGCCCTTCGACACCACGCCTTTTGTTCGCATCTCCATCGAGGAGGTTGTCCGGACCCTGATCGAGGCCATCATCCTCGTTTTCCTGGTCATGTTCCTTTTTCTGCAGAACTTCCGGGCCACGCTCATCCCGACCATCGCCGTGCCCGTGGTGCTTCTCGGCACCTTCGGGGTGCTGGCCCTGTTCGGCTATTCCATCAACACCCTGACCATGTTCGCCATGGTCCTGGCCATCGGCCTGCTGGTCGATGACGCCATTGTCGTGGTCGAAAACGTCGAGCGCATCATGCACGAGGACGGTCTCTCGCCCAAGGAAGCGACCAAGCTGTCCATGACCCAGATCTCCGGGGCCCTGGTCGGCATCGGCATGGTCCTGTCGGCGGTTTTCGTGCCCATGGCCTTTTTCGGCGGATCAACCGGCGTCATCTACCGCCAGTTCTCCATCACCGTGGTTTCGGCCATGGTCCTGTCCGTGCTCGTGGCCCTGGTCCTGACCCCGGCCCTGTGCGCGACCATGCTCAAACCAACGGCCCACGGCCAGACCAGGCGGGGATTCTTCGGCTGGTTCAACCGGTCCTTTGAGGCCCTGTCCGCCAAATACGAAGGCGTGGTCGGGTCCATGATCCGCCGCTGGGGCCGCTCCCTGCTGCTCTTTGCCCTGCTGCTGGGCGGCATGCTCTTTCTTTTCCAGCGCCTGCCCACGGCCTTTCTGCCCGACGAGGATCAGGGGTTTCTGTTTGTCCAGGCCCAGTTGCCCGTGGGCACGACCCAGGAAAAAACCTTGGAAGTCGTGGAACGCATCGAAAACCACTTCCTGCAGAACGAAAGTCAGTCTGTGGAATCCGTGCTCGGCGTGGCCGGATTCAGCTTCAGCGGCAGCGGACAGAACGCGGCCATCTGTTTTGTCCGCCTCAAGGACTGGAACGCCCGCAAAACCCCGGACCTCAAGGTCAAGGCCATTGCCGGCCGGGCCATGGCCGCCTTTTCCCAGTACCGCGACGCCCTGGTCTTCGCCTTTGCCCCGCCGGCGGTCATGGAACTGGGCAACGCGGCCGGGTTCGACTTTGAACTCCAGGACATGGCCGGTCTGGGTCACGAGAAGCTCATGGCCGCCCGCAACCAGCTGCTGGGCATGGCCCGGCAGCATCCGGACTTGGCCATGGTCCGCCCCAACGGCATGGAGGACACCCCGCAGTACCGCATCAATATCGATTGGGACAAGGCCAGCGCCCTGGGCCTGTCCGTGTCCGACGTGACCGGGGTCATCGCCACGGCCTGGGGCAGTTCCTACGTCAACGACTTCCTGGACAAGGGCCGCGTCAAGAAGGTCATCATGCAGTCCGACGCTCCCTACCGCATGATGCCCGAGGATATCGGCCGCTGGCACGCCCGGGGCAAGAACGGCGAAATGGTCCCCCTGTCCAGCTTCTCCACAGCCGAATGGACCATGGGGTCGCCCCGATTGGAGCGCTATAACGGCGTCCCGGCCATGCAGATTCTCGGCGCGCCCGCACCGGGCAAAAGTTCGGGGCAGGCCATGGCCGCCATGGAAGAGTTGGCCGGGCAACTCCCGGAAGGGATCGGCTTTTCCTGGACCGGGCTGTCCTTCCAGGAACTGCAGGCCGGATCGCAGACCATCATGCTCTACGGCCTGTCCATCCTGGTGGTCTTTCTCTGTCTGGCCGCCCTCTATGAAAGCTGGAGCCTTCCCGCTTCGGTCATCCTGGTCATTCCCCTGGGCGTGGTCGGGGCCCTGGCTGCGGTCAGTCTGCGGGGGCTGAACAACGACGTCTACTTCCAGGTCGGCCTGCTGACGACCATGGGCCTGGCGGCCAAAAACGCCATCCTCATCGTCGAATTCTCCAAAAGTCTGGTCGAATCGGGCATGGACACCATGCAGGCCGTGGCTCTGGCCGCCCGGCAGCGCCTGCGGCCCATCCTCATGACGTCCCTGGCTTTCGGCCTGGGCGTGCTGCCCCTGGCGCTCAATTCCGGAGCCGGTTCCGGCGGACAGAATTCCATCGGCACCGGCGTCATCGGCGGCACCATCGCCTCGACCATATTCGGCTCCCTGCTGGTGCCCGTCTTCTTTGTCATCTTCTCAAAAGCGGGCCGCAGCCGGGTCAAGGCCGTGGCACCGTCCCGCATCGTTCCCGGAGGTCATCCATGCGAAGATTGATTCCGTTTCTGATTATCCTGCTCTTCTCCGGGTGCGCGACCATGGCCCCGGAGCGGGAATTGCCGCCCATGCCCGTGCCCGCGACCTGGCCGGATGAGTCAACGGCCCGGGCCGACATCCCGGGCTGGCGGGATACCTTTCCGGATACGGCCCTGCAGGCCCTGATCGAAAGCGCCCTGCACGAAAACAGGAACCTGCGTCAGGCCGTTCTCAACCTCGACAAGGCCCGCGCCCAACTCGGTGTCGCCCACGCCGATCGCTGGCCCGACGTCTCGGCTTCCGGCAGTTCGACCACCAACCGCTATCCGGCGGATCTGAGTTCCTCGGGCCAGTCCGGCATCAATCGGCAATGGGCCGTCAATCTGGGCGCCACATCCTTTGAGCTGGATTTCTTCGGCCGGGTCAAAAGCCTGGAGGACAAGGCCCTGGAAGAATATCTGGCCACCGAAGAAGCCAGGCGAGCGGTGCACATCGGTCTTGTTTCCCAAATAGCCAGGGCGTATCTGGCCCTGGCTGCGGATCGCGAAGGCCTGACCCTGGCCCGGGACACGCTGCTCAGTCGCCAGGAAACCCTGCGTCTGACCCAGGCCAGAATCGCCAACGGACTGGGCACGGATCTGGAGCGCCTGCAGGCCGAGGAGGCCGTGGCCGTGGCCCAGTCCGAAGTCGCCCGCCTCAAGGCTCAGGTCTCCATGGACCAGAACGCCCTGGCCGTGTTGACCGGCCGGGCGGTCCCAGACCTGCACCTGCCGGCTCAGACCATCAGCGCCGTAAAAATCGTCGAGGACATCAAGCCGGGTCTGCCTTCCGAGCTGTTGACCCGCAGACCGGACATCCTTGAGGCCGAACACCGCCTCTGGGCCGCCGGCGCGCAGATCGGAGCGGCCCGGGCCGCGTTCTTTCCGCGTATCAGCCTGACTTCCACCGTGGGGTTGGCCAGCCTGGAACTGACCGATCTGTTCGACGCGTCCCAACGCACCTGGACCTTTATTCCCAGCTTCACCCTGCCCATTTTCGACATGGGACGAAACAAGGCCAATCTGGCTGCAGCCGAGGCGGAACAGGGCATCAGACTGGCGGCGTACGAATACGCCATCCAGAACGCATTCCGCGAGGTGGCCGACAACCTGGCCAGAAACGAAGGTTACCGGGGGCAGGTCGAAGCCCAGGCCAAACGCGTATCCAGCGCCGGCCAGAGCCGCATCCTGGTCGAGCAGCGCTATGACGCCGGTCTGGAAAGCCTCTTTGCCGTCCACGACGCTGAGCGCACCCTGTTTTCGGCCCGGCAAACCCTTCTGGCGGCACGGCTATCCCAGAAGTTGAATACGGTTGATCTCTTTGCCGCCCTGGGCGGAGGATGGGAGGAAACAACGCCCCTGGCCGCAGCTCGGCCCTGACCGGGCACTGCTGCAAAAAGGCTCAAAGTCACCGGAGATCTCCTCTCAAGTGCTTGAAATTTTAAACTTTGAATTTCAGATTAAAGACGACTTCATGCCTTTTCAGCACGGTCTGAACAGCAAAGCGGCCCCGGGGCCGCTTTTTTTGGTCTGCCGCCCGCGCGTTCAGGACGACAGCAGGGCCAGATGACGCTCGACAAGGCCCACGGCCCGTTTGCGGCTGGACGACGAGCCGTCGTTGTTTTCCAGATGCGTGGCCACATACCCGCTCAAGGGGCGCAGGGCCGGCGAGAATCCCTGCCAATCGGGACCAAGACTGTCCCGGCCCGTGGTCAGCAGACGAAGAAATCGCAAGGACTCCACGGTCAGGGCCGTGGTCAGCGTGGAATGGCCTCGACGCAACTGCTCGACTGCCTCCCGGCAGTCCTTTTCCAGTCCAAGTCCGAAGACCAAACGCCAGAACTGATGCCAGTAGCGGCCCAGCACATGACTCGCCTTGAACCGAACCGAGACCGGCGCCAGACTGTAGAGACCGTTCTCCCGCCTTGTACCCAGAATCTCAAGGCCGGGCAGGCGCAGACCGGGCAGGCGCTCTCCAGCGCCGTGCAGCATCAATTCCAGAACCCTGGCCACCCGGCCGGGGGTAAACGGATCGTGACAACGCGGTCCGGCAAAGCGACACTGCCAGCATCCGACACAGTCCAGGCCTGATCGCAGGATGACATGACCGGGCTGGTACGGGCCGGTCTCCCAGGCATGAACCGGGCCCATGGACAGATTGAGGACCCGCAGCCCGGACCAGGCCGCCAGATGCATGGGGCCCGTGTCCGGCGTGATCAGCGCGGCCAGCTCCTGACCGAAGAGGACAAAGCGGTCCAGGCTCAGGCGGCCGCAGGCGCTGGCCACGGGTCGGCGGGTGAGAACCTGCACGTCCCGGCACAAGGCGGCTTCGTCCGGCCCGCCAAGCAGCACGGGCACCCATCCACGACGCTCCAGCTCCTGTACAAGGCCGGCCCAGAAATTTGCAGTCGGCCGTTTCGCCGTTTCGCTTGCTCCGAGAAAAAGGCCGATCTGCCGCACATTGGGCGGCATGATCCTGGGGCTGGGCCAACCCGTGGCAGCCATGGTCGCAGGATCCACGACGTCCAGGGCGTTCATGTCCGCCCAGTGAAAACGATTGTGGCGATTGTTGTGGGTCAGAGAGAGGCGATACTCCTGCCACTTCCCGGCAACACGGGTCACCCCGTCCCGCCGGTAGCCGCCGACCAGCTGGTCCGTGCTCAGCCGGCCGGCCAGGTCCAGACTTTCCGGACGGTGACTGAGGTTGACCACCAGCGAGAATTTTTCACCGGCCATGCTACCCAAATCCGCGTGATCCAGATAGCGGACCTCCGGGCTCAGACTCTGCAGAGGCCGGGCAAAACGCGGCTCGGCCGCAACCCAGACGGGGCATGCGGGAAACCGGCGTCGCAACCATAACAGCAGGGGAAAGGACAGAATCAGGTCCCCCATGCGCTGCATCTGGATGACCAGAATAGGCTGCATGGGCTACCCGTAAATCCGGCGCATGGTCTGGGCCAGGGATTGCAGGCGCAGGTCATAGGTGTGCTCGGCCAGCACCCGCCGCCGACCGGCCGCGACCATGGCGGTCCGTTGCGTGTCGTGGTCCAGATAGTAGCGCACCAGTTCTTCGACCTCGCCTTCGTCCCGGTAGCAGGCCATTTCACGACCGGGCTCGAACAGATTCTCCATCTGCCGCCGATGGTCCGTGAGCAGAAACCCGCCGCAGGCCGGCACATCGAAAACACGCTGATTGACCGCACCCTTCATCTGCTGGCTGGTGCAGTTGAAATTGACCGCCGTGGCCGGATAAAATTCCGGCAGGTCGCGGTAGTAGTTCAATTCGGAATGATACTCCCAGCCCTGTGACGGCAGGAGATCGAACCAGCCGTTGTCGCCGACGATCAGCGGCGAAAACGGCAAGAGGCGGGACACGCGGCGCAGCCGGTAGACCAGGGTCGCCTGCCAGGTGATCAGGGTTTCAAAGGCCAGCCGGCTTTCGACATCGGGCAGGGCCTGGAACAGCTCGTAATGGCCGGGATAGTCGCGGCGCAGAAAGTCGGCCACGGACAAGGCTCCGCTTTGCATGAAAGCCTGCCCGAGCTCCGCCACGGCGGCCACCAGTCCGGGATCAAAGGAGTAACGCTCCAGCTTGGTCCGCACCTTGTGGACCATGGAGTTGCCGACAAAGGCCACCCGGCGCTGCACTAGGCTGCCAGCGGGCGCGAAACGACAGGGGTCCGTACCCAGGGGCAGGTAGTGGACCCGCGAAAATCCCTGCTCGCGCAAGGTCTGCAGATTGTCCGCATCCCAGGTGAATATGGTCACCCAGTCCGAGGCCAGGTTTTCGTAAACATACAAAATGAGATGGGGATTATCGACAAACCAGGAGGCCAGCGGCAGCTCCATCCGGCCCAGCAGGTCGGTCAGGATGCCTTCCTTGTCCACGCCGAGATGATTGATGGTCAGGACAAAATCGGGCTGAAAACGCAGGATTTCGGACAGGATGACCTCGACGAATTCCTGGCTGCCGACCTCCTGACTGGGCAACTGGACAAAGCAGGTCTCGTAGCCCAGCCGGGTGCAGGCGGCCTGGATCTCGCCCATCAGAAAGTAGGTGCTGGTCAGGAGCAGAACGCGCGGCACTGTCTGGCGAAACTTGGGATAGCGGGCCTTGGCCCAGAAATCGACCTGACGGCTCACCGCCAGGCGATCGGCCAGCATCCGGTACAGCTCGGGATTCAGACGGGCGTAAAAGGGGTCGAGAATCGGAACAAAGGGCGCGCCCCCATGGGCCAGCTGCCAGCGGGTCAAGAGGGCCAGCACCAGCTCCGGATCGTCTTCGGCCAACCACAACACCCGCGGGTTATCCGTCCAGCGGGCTCGCACGCCGGTCTGCTCCAGAATGGCCTCTTCCCTGTCGACCACCGCCACCGGACCACGGGTGCGGGCCAGACAATCGGCCAGCCCTGCGCCCAGGCCTGATCCCAGGAACACGGGCAACACATCGCCGGCAGGCACCTCCAGGCTGCGGGCCAGCTCATTGTCCCGCGCCCGCTTGCCGCCCAGATGACGAACCCGGCCGTCCTGAGTGACACGGACATCAACCAGCACCCCGTCGGCCAGCACCCTTTCGGCCACGTAGGTCGCGGTCATAAGAACGGCGCAGGTGAAAACATGATGTATGGATGTGGACGCGGCATGGACAAATTCTCCTTCTGTCAAAGTCCGGACATTGCCTCCAGGCCTAGCAACATGCCTGCCATCCGCCGACTACAGCTGGTCACTGTCCAGCAGAATCGTGACCGGCCCCCAGTTGACCAGATGCACGTCCATGTCCGCCCCGAACACGCCCTGAGCCACGCCGGGCCACAGACGGGACAGGTCGGCGACCAGGGCGTCGTACATGGCTCTGGCCTCGTCGGGTCTGGCGGCCAGAGAAAAGGACGGACGCCGCCCTTTGCGGACATCGGCGTAGAGGGTGAACTGGGACACGACCAGGATGTGCCCGCCATGATCGGCCAGACTCTGGTTGATGGGACCCTGACTGTCCGGAAAAAGCCGCAGGTCGAGAATTTTCCGCAGAAAACGGGTCCAGACCGGCCCGCCGACCATGGCCGGGCTGTCGCCCATGCCAAAGCCGATCAGGAGCACGTAACCCGGTCCGATCTCGCCGACCGTCTCCCCGCTCACCCTGACCCTGGCTTCACGCACCCGCTGCACAACCGCGCGCATGGCTACAGCTCGCGGTAATAGGCTTTGGAACTGGACTTTTCCGATACCATGACCTGTTCCAGGCGGACCGGGTACGGGGCCAGCAGGACGAGCATGCGCCGGTAGATATGGCGTGCCAGCAGTTCCGAAGACGGATTGTGCTCGGCGAAATCCGGCAGATCGTTCAAGTGCCGGTGGTCCAACTCGTCGGTCACGGTCGCGAGCAGACGTTTGAGTTCTTTGAAGTCCATGAGGATGCCGAGCCTGGGATCAAGCTCTTGGCCGACCACATCGACTTCAACGCTGAAATTGTGGCCGTGCATGTTTTCGCATTTGCCCTCGTAATGCCGCAACTGGTGCGAGGAGCTGAATTCCGAGGCGACCCGCAGCCGCCATTGTCCCTGACTCATCCGTCCTCCGTTTCAGGCTTGCCGCCACTGTTCAAAATCCCGCCAGAACTCCGGTCCGGGAGCGACCATATAATCCGGTCCGAACTGCATGCGACAGACAAATTCATCTCGGACCAGGTCGATCTGCACCGGCGCCTGGCCCGGATACTTCTTGATGATTTCCCCCAACCCCTTCCAGTCCGGCGCAGCGCCATTGGACCGGACCAGCAGCAGCACTGGCTCCGAGCCGGACCCGGTCACTTCGGACAGGGGCTTGAAGGCTTCAGCCAGGAGCTTGGGTTTCTTGGGGCCGCCCTCGGCTCCGTCATCGTCCATGCTGTCGCGCTTGGCCACGGTGCCGATCAGCAGCAACGGTTCGTCACAATCCAGCAACTGGCGATAGGTGGCGTAGGGCTCGGAAAAAACAATGGCCTCTCCCGATCCGCTCAGGTCCTCGATGGCGCAAAAGGCCATGCGGTCGCCCTTTTTGGTGTTGATGGTTTTGGTCGAGGTGATCAGCACCGGCACCTGGATCGGCGTTTTTTCCGGCAGATCCGCGCACTGGGCCAACGACGCATAACCCAATCGCCGAATTTCCTGACGAAATGGCTGCAGGGGATGACCCAGGAGGAAAAATCCAAAGGCTTCCTTTTCCATGCGACATTTCTCGTCATCCCCGTACTCTGGCAGCGACGCTTCCTCGCTCTCAATACCCAGGCCCGCCAGGTTGCAGGTGTTTTCCTCGACCAGGCTCAAAAAAGACAGTTGGCCCGAAGTTTTGCGCTTGGCCCGCTTCTGGGCCATGGCCTGCACCTTGTCCAGACCTTCCAGCAGTGAGCGGCGGGTACAACCGAACGCGTCCATGGCTCCAGACTTGATCAAGGATTCCAAGACCTTTTTATTGACTTTGCGCAGATTCACCCGATGGCAAAAATCAAGCAGGCTGGTGAACGCACCGCCCTTTTCCCGCTCCTCGACAATGGATTCCACCGCGCCTTCGCCCACGCCCTTGATGCCGGACAGGCCGTAGCGGATGGCCTGGCCCTCGACGGTGAATTCATTGAAGCTCTTGTTCACGTCCGGGGGCAGGACCTCAAGCCCCAGATCGCGGCAGGCGCTGACATGAGCCAGAATCTTGTCGGAGTTGGACACCTCCGAGGTGATGATGGCGGCCATGAACTCGGCCGGATAATGGGCTTTCACATAGGCCGTCTGGTAGGAAATGACGGCGTAGGCCGCGCTGTGGGACTTGTTGAAGCCGTAGCCGGCAAACTTCTCCATCAGGTCAAAGATGTATTCGGCCGCTTCCTGGGAAATATTGTTTTCCCGCGCTCCGTCGAGGAAACGGACCCGCTGCTTGGCCATTTCGGCCGGGTCCTTCTTGCCCATGGCCCGGCGCAGGTTGTCGCCTTCGCCCAGGGAATAGCGGGCCAGATCCGAAGCGATCTTCATGACCTGTTCCTGGTAGAGAATGACCCCGTACGTATCTTCCAGGATGGGATGAACAATGGGCGCGAGTTCCGGAAATTCGTACCGAACCTCGCGCACCCCGTGCTTGCGGCCGACAAAATCGTCGACCATGCCCGATTCCAGGGGGCCTGGCCGATACAGGGCCAGAAGAGCGATGATGTCCTCGAAGCACGACGGTTTCAGGGCCTTGAGCACCCGTCGCATGCCGTCGGATTCCAACTGAAAGACACCGTCGGTTTCCCCCCGGCACAGGAGTTCGTAGGTCTGGGGGTCGTCGAAGGGCAATTTTTCCAGAACCGGCACGGGCTTCTTGTTCTTGCGGATCAGCTTCAGGGCGTCGTCGATGACGGTCAGAGTCTTCAGACCCAGAAAATCGAACTTGATCAGCCCGACCAGCTCAACCTTTTTCATGTCGAACTGCGTGACCACTTCCCCGTTCTTGCCGCGGTGCAGGGGCAGATATTCGACCATGGGCTTCTGAGAAATGACAATGCCGGCGGCATGGATGGACGAATGCCTGGCCAGCCCTTCCAGGCGGCGGGAAATGTCGTAAAGTTCCCTGAAGCGGGGCTCGCTGTCGATGAGCCGCTGTAAGTCCGGCTCCTGCTCCAGGGCCTTGGTCAGGGTCATCTTCAGATCGTCGGGGATGAGCTTGGCGATGCGATCCGCCTCTTTGAGACTGATATCAAGCGCCCTGGCCACGTCGCGGATGGCACCCTTGGCTTTCATGGTGCCGAAGGCCACGATCTGGGCCACATGATCCGAGCCGTATTTTTCGGACACGTAACGGATGACTTCGTCGCGGCGGTTGTAACAGAAGTCCACGTCGATATCGGGCATGGACGCGCGCTCCACGTTGAGGAAGCGCTCGAAAAAGAGCTTGTAGCGGATGGGGTCCAGATCCGTGATCTTCAAGGCGTAGGCCACCAGAGACCCGGCGGCCGAACCTCGCCCCGGCCCGACCGGAATGCCCCGGGTCTTGGCCCAGTTGATGAAATCCTGCACAATCAGGAAATAGGCCGGAAAACCTTTCTCGATGATGACGTTCAGCTCGAATTCCAGGCGCTCGCGGTAAAAGGCCTCGTCGACCTCATACGGCAGGGCCTTGATACGCTCCACCAGGCCGGCCTCGGACAGGCGACGGAACTCCTGATCCAGGGACGAACCCTCGGGCACGTCATAGACCGGAAAGTAATGCTGTTTGAGCTTGAACTCCACTTCGCACAGATCAGCGATGCGGCCGGCGTTCTCAATGGCCTCGGGACAATGGGCAAAGGCGGCCTCCATTTCCTCCGGGGCCTTGTAGTAAAACTCGTTGGTGTCGAACTTCAGACGCTGCTTTTCGGTGGCGATCTTGCCCGTGCCCACGCACAACAAAATGTCGTGGGCCTCGTAGTCGTCCTTGCCCAGGTAATGGCAGTCGTTGGTGGCCACCAGAGGCAGACCTGTTTCCCTGGCCAGCTCCATGAGACGGTCGTTGACCACTTCCTGCTCTTTCAGGCCGTTGGACTGCAGCTCCAGATAAAAGCGGTCCGGAAAAATCTCCATGTACTCCCTGGCTTTGTCCAGAGCCTTGTCCATGGTGTGGTGACGCAGGGTCCAGGGCACCTCGCCCTGGAGGCAGGCGGAAAGGCAGATCAGTCCGGAGCTGTGCTGACGCAGGAAATTCTTGTCCACCCGGGGCTTGTAATAGAAGCCCTGCAAGAAACCGGCGGACACGATCTTGACCAAGTTGTGATAGCCTTCAAGACTCTGGGCCAGCAAGACCAGGTGAAAACGCTTTTTGTTCTCCCGGTCGTTCATGTCGTCGGCGATGTAAACTTCACTGCCGATGATGGGCTTGATGCCGTGCTTCTTGGCTTCCATGTAAAACGGCAACGACCCGAACAGATTGCCGTGGTCCGTGATGGCCGCCGACGAAAAGCCGAAATCCACGGCCCGGGCGCAAAGGTCCTTCAGCCGGATGGCGCCGTCGAGCAGGCTGTATTCGGAATGGCAATGCAGATGGGTAAAACCGGTCATGGTATTCTCGCGAAGGGTCGGAAATTGTAAACTCGGGGAAAGGGAGACTAGAAAAGACAGGGTCGAAAGGCAAGCCGGTCGATCACGCCAGAGCCCAGCGCCCGCTGCGGCCTGGTCTTCTCCAGAGGCAGAGCAAAGGAACCCTTGCCAACGCCCTGAACTCTCTCATACACTTCCTGACACCACGGAGGAGAGCCGACCATGCACCGCAGCGAACGACAAATTGCCGATACCGGCCAAATGCACGACATCATCCAAGCCAGCCCGTTTATGCGCCTGGCCTTATGCCGGGAAAACCAACCGTATGTCCTGCCCCTGTCCTTTGGTTTTGACGGAGTCGATCTCTTTTTCCACTGCGCCGACCAGGGCCGCAAAATCGACATCCTGCAGCACAACCCCCGGGTCTGCTGCCTTTTCGAGCAGGGACTGACCCTGAAAACCGTCCGTTCCAATCCATGCGCCTGGGGGGTTGCCTACGCCACAGTCATTGTTCAGGGCGTGGCGTCACAAATCACGGATGAAGCGACAAAACTCACCGCCCTCCAATGCATCACGGATCATTACGCGTCCAACGCCCCACGCGTGCCCCCAGACAAGATCGGCCACGTCGCTGTCTGGAAAATCACCATTGAAGAAATGACCGGAAAACGCTCGACGTGATTGTCGCTGCGTTGTGAACCGGAAAATATCCGGCAACGGGCAAGGCAGGAACGCATTGCCCGACCTGCCACCCGGCCGGACCGCATCAGGCTGATTCGCAAGTGAGACCTGTCCAAGCCATGGCGACCATATCCCGCAATGCGCGCAAGGGAGTCTCCTCCTGTCTTCGTTTGAGCATGATCAGGTACAAAGACAAAAAAAGGACTTCTCCCGGCCAAATGCTCAGCTTGCCCCGATCGGCTTCGATCCGCGCCTCATCCTGCCGCATGAGGGTCAGCCCCTCGCCGGCAATGGACAAAGCGCGAAGGATGTCTTCGTGATCGGCTTTAAGATGTCGAGTGGGTTCAACCCCCACCCTGGCGAAACGTTCGTCCAGCACGTCCAGAAACGGACAATTATTCGCCATCCATATCCACGGCATGGCAGCAATCTCCTTCCAGCCCGCAACATTGATCCGGTCCCTCCATGTGGCCGGCCCGACAACGCAAAAGGGTACTTGCCTCAAACATTGCGACTGCAGATCTTCGCTTGGCGTGTCGGCATAGACAAAACCGGCATCCAAATCACCTCGACGCACATCCCGCTGAATGTCCCAGGAATTGGAATTCACCAGCGACAAGGACAATCCCGGATAGGCCTGACGTAACCGAGCCGAAAGGTCACCGAGACGCAAAAAACCCGAATCCGTGTTGACACCCAGGGACACGACGCCGCAAAGCTGGCCGTTCAGGCTTCTGGCCTGGCCGAACAACTCGCTGATCTCTGCCAGCACGCGACGCGCATGAGCAACCAGCATTGACCCTTCCCGAGTCAGCCTCATGCCGCGCGAAGTGCGCTGAAAAAGGGGCACTCCCAATTCACCTTCCAGCATTTTGATATGAGCGCTGACCGCAGGCTGACTGACAGACAAACGCTCTGCCGCGCGCGTCAGGTGGCCTTCCTCGGCTACGGCCACAAATGTGCGCAACTGATGCAGTTCCATGCCCACTCCATCACAAATTGTGAACGATAACATCATGCATTCGCATTGGATTGAAATATTGCCGGCGTGCTACTTCCTCGCCACCAAGCCAAGGAGACCGCATGAACGCTTTTTTTCGATTGATTCGGTATTTCTTCCAGGCAGAAGACACTCTTCTGACTCGCCCCGAAACCGGCGCATTCGCGCCAAAACATCTGGTGCTGGCCTAGAATCTGATCTGGTTCTGCCTAACCTTGGGTCTTTGCCTGCTGCTGTCGCGCATTCACTGAAGATCCGAAGTCTACAAGCAGTCAGGGCATGTCAGCAGAACTCAGCCGCTGTAGGCCAACCAGCCCTTGAGAAGTCCGAAGCAACCGGCCAGCATCATGTCGCCGCCGGGGGCCAGAAATTCGACCCTGGCATCCGCCAGCAAGGCCCGTCTGGGACCAAGTACCACAATGCGCTCAAACCCTGGAGGCAGGTCCGGAACGACCACGCAGCCATGGCCTCCGTCTTCAAAGACCTCCGTGTTGTCCAGTGCGCCCTGTCGAAAACGCCCGAGATGATCCAGAAGTCGGGCCGGGTCCAAATGGCCGGTGTGATGCTCATACACGCCCATGACCCGCCGGCCGAGAACCAGAAAGGCAATGGTGTGACTGTTGCCGACATTGACCACCAGGACTCCGTCCCGCTTCGCCGTGTTCTCCACCCCGGGATCAAAGAGGGCCCCGAGCAACGCGGCCGAGCCCGTATCAGCGACCAGGCCGACACCGATAGACCTTCGCAGGCACTGCAGACGGGTCATCTCCTGCGGCGGATCGGTGTACAGCAAACGCGATATGTCCCCGCCGTCCTCGGTCATGAAACGCTCCCAGTAGGCGAAGCGCGAGATCCGATTGCTCTTGCCGGGATGAAAGCCATGGTCCTGGACACAGGCCAGAACCAGGTCCGGTTGCGGCAGGCCGGCATGCTGCAGCAGCCCGCGCCAGAAGCCCGGATCATAATCCGTCAGCAATACCTGGGAGGCCGAAAGAGGTGGAACAGCAGTGATGTCGATACCATGCCCGCGGACCTGATCCAGATCATCGCCCAGAGCCAGGGCCGCCTCGGGATGGGCAAAGACCTTGAGCCCCCGGTCCTGATGGGCCTTGACCGCCCGCCAAAACCCGCCGCCCATGTTCTGGCCGTGAAGATAAATGTCGCGCCCGGCCACGGTCAGATCCCGAATGCGGGCCGCCACGACCCTGGCCGGAGACGGCAGAATGAATTTCGGACAATTCTCCAGTTCCAGGCCTTCCTGGTACAAAAGCACGTCCTGAGTGCCGCTGCCGATATCGAGAATGAGACAATTCGTTGATTTCATATTTATCGTCCTTGAGCTGCGACCCGCAGCGGCGACACGGGCTGATTATGAACAACACATACCGAACTGCGGGGACCGGGTGATCCGAGACCGTCAATCAAACCATCGCGCTGCCGCATGACCGGACAGCCCGTCCAAGGAAAGACCCGCCGGCCATCCATCGTGAAAGCGCTGATGACGCAAAGCTGTTCTCCGCGCTTGTCATTTACGGCTATCCAAAATTTCGCAGGTGGCCGGCCTGCAGTGCAAGAGAGCGGCACAAACGACGTACAACTTCGTCCTTCCGGAAAAAATGGCCGACACCCCAGGAGCTCAGAACGGCCCTGATTCAAGGTTTCGAGGCAACAACACCTGTCCCGGCAGGGGGGATTAGAACTGGTAACGCAGCCCTAGGCAGAGCACGTCGCACCCTCCCTTTTCGGCAAGCGTACCAAACCCGGTCGACCGATGGTGCAGACGAAAAATGGCCTTCCAGGGCGAACCGGGGAGTCCGGCGCCAATTTCGAGGTGCCAGAAAACCATTACCGGGTCGGTGTCTCGTTTTCGCATCCGCTCGTACTCCGGGGAAGTCGAAGCGAAGGAAGGCCCTATTCCATAGGCCAGACTTGTGTCCAGGATGTTGTCCCACGGAAACGCTTCCCAGCGGATATTCAGAACCGGCGCATTGAACTCGAAATGATCCTGGATACCGAAGTGGCGAGCCACGTTTACCTCCAATTCCATCGACCAGGCCCGGCTTGGCGGGCGGTAGAATGTCCATCCCAGCGCGCCGGCGAGAAGATAGGACTCTTCGGTATCGGACTGACCGGATATGGCTTCGACCCAATCACCGTCGGTCATGATTCCACCATAGATGCTGGCGGCCAAATTTTCCTGCACTGCAGGTGGCTGGGCAAACAGCTGGCCAGGCAGGAGAATCGGCATCCATAACGAAACGATCAACAGCACGAATTTCATGAAAACTCCGATTGGTTTCGAGCCCACCTCGACAATGTGCGAACCGGGACGCCGGATTCTCAGCTGCCAGTTGGCGAAATTGCAGGAAAAATCGAAGAAAAGGTACGCGGAAAAGCGGATCGGGGCAAGTCGACGCAACTGCAACAACCGGGCACAATTTTGCGGACAGGCGCTCAGCATGCGGCATGCTGCAGGGAAGCCGCACGACCGGTTTGACGTCGGCGCTGTGCGCTTTCTTCCCCTTGAAAGGGAGGCCCCCGCCGCACTCAAAAAATGGCTGCAGTGAACTGATGTGGCTCAAAAACATCAAATCCCGACCCGGAACCTTTGGTTCCGGGCCGGGATAACGCAATCCAGGACGCGATCAGGGCCGGAAGACCAGACCACCCCCCTCCTCGTCCACGGTCAGCTTCTGCCCGTCATGCAGGCGAGCGGCGATGATTTCGCGGGCCAGCGGGGTTTCGATGCGCTGCTGCAGGTATCGAAGCAGCGGACGGGCGCCGTAGACCGGGTCATAGGCCTCGCGGGCGATGAACTCCTTGGCCCGGGCGGTCATTTCCAGGGTAATCTTACGCTCGTCGAGCCGCTTCTGCAGATTGCCCAGGAGCAGATCGATGATGCGCGTGATCTGCTCAATCAGGAGCGGTTTGAAGAGCACAATTTCATCGACCCTGTTCAGGAACTCGGGCCGGAAATGGCCGCGCAGCACGCCCATGACCCCCTCGCGCACGCCCTCGCGCAGTTCGCCCCCGTCGGTGATGCCGTCCAGAAGCAGAGGCGAGCCGATGTTGGAGGTCATGATGATGATCGTGTTCTTGAAGTCCACGGTCCGGCCGTGGCTGTCGGTCAGCCGGCCGTCGTCGAGGATCTGCAGGAGCACGTTGAAAACGTCCGGATGGGCCTTTTCGATCTCATCAAAAAGGACCACGCTGTACGGCTTGCGCCGCACGGCCTCGGTCAGCTGGCCGCCCTCGTCGTAGCCGATGTAGCCGGGAGGCGCGCCGATCAGCCGGGCCACGGTGTGCTTTTCCATGTACTCGCTCATGTCGAGCCGGACCATGTTGTCCTCGGTGTCAAAGAGACATTTTGCCAGGGTCTTGCACAGCTCGGTCTTGCCCACGCCGGTCGGCCCCAGGAACATGAAGGAACCAATGGGCCGCTGCGGATTTTTGAGACCCGCCCTGGCACGCAGCACGGCGTCGGCCACGGCCTGCACGGCCTCGTCCTGGCCTATGACCCGCTCGTGCAGGATGTCGGCCAGTTTGAGGAGCTTCTCGCGCTCCCCCTCCACCAGCTTGGAGACCGGGATGCCCGTCCACT
>CAZYZA010000025.1:0-36693 GCA_964651415.1 uncultured Desulfovibrionaceae bacterium | reverse complement strand
GAAGAAGCGGTAGATGAAATAGTGGTGTCCCGGTTCCGGTTCCAGGGCTGTGGAGAAGAAATAGCGAAAGCTCTGTTTCCACTCGGACTTGATGGGCTGGACTTCGGTTTCCTGCGTAACGTCAAGCTTGGCGGCCAATCCAATGGCCGTGGCCGCGACGTGACGACAGATGCCGGAAAAGGAATCCTGACAGTTGCAGTAGGAGTGAACGCTGCCGTGGTCGAGGTTGATGCCGAGTTCCGAGGTGTAGGTCTGGAAATCGTCTCCTTGGATCTGTCCTTCCACATCCCAGGAGGTCTCGCCGGGGCGGATGTCGATTTTCTGGATCCCGCCATCGGCAATCAGATACTGGGCTCCGTCGCGAATATGCTCCGGGATGTTGTCGGACAAAAAATTGTGCAGGATGCGTTGGACGCGGGCTTCATCAGAAGTGGACATTTCTTGGCTCTATCTCCGTTAAACCGCGTGAGCGGTGAAATAATCTGGCTTGTGGCCTTGTGTGTTCGTGCTTCCGCGTGAAACGCGACACGGCACAATAGACCCATCTAAACAAATCAGAATTCTTTTTCAAGAGCTGGACGAAAAATGAGAGCGCTGTGTTTGTTTTTGTAAATATTTTATTATTTCTGGTGGTTATATGATTTTTTCCTGATCGATTTTGTCCGAATTTGCTTGGCCCAATTCCCATTTTGTAAGACAAAGGCGGGGAAATGTCCGACCGGAAGGGATGCTGAAACATTGACTTTTCGGACTTCGAGGGCCAATTTCAAGTTGGCTGATAAGACGGTACTTCAAAAATTGTCATCCTCTTGAAATTGGGGTCCATGCCCTTTTATCCACCTGCAAAGGATGGATCCGCCCAGGGACGCGCGTCAGCCAGCCCAGACGGGCGCCCGCTCGCGGGAATGGCGCGCGATTCTTTCGCGACTTTTTGCAGAAAGGTCTGACAATTTAAAAATTTTGGTTTGCAGGGAACGACATGATCCGTATCACCGACATTCTGGACAAGGCGTCCACCTATCTTCATCCTTCCGATGTGGCGCTCATTCAGAAGGCCTATGTCTTTTCGGCCGCAGCCCATGCCGGCCAGGTCCGTTTGTCGGGAGAGCCCTACCTGTCGCATCCCCTCGAAGTAAGCTTCATTTTAGCTGACTTGCGTTTGGATGCCGCTACCATCGTAGCCGGATTGCTGCACGATACGGTGGAGGACACCGAGGCCACTGTGGCCCAGATCTCGGAGCAATTCGGGGCGGATGTCGGGGCTGTGGTCGAAGGGGTGACCAAGATCAGCAAGATGAATTTCGAATCCAAGGAGCAGGCCCAGGCCGAGAACATCCGCAAGATGATTCTGGCCATGGCCGACGATATCCGGGTCATTCTGGTCAAACTGGCCGATCGACTGCATAACATCACCACTCTTCAGTTTCAGAAAGAATACAAGCAGCGCCTCATCGCTCAGGAAACCCTGGGAATTTACGCTCCCCTGGCCAACCGCCTGGGTCTCTACCGGATCAAGGTCCAGCTGGAAAATGAAAGCCTGAAGTACCTCAAGCCTGACGTGTATGCGCAGATTTTTGAGGGAATCGAACGCTACCGGGAGCAGGGGCAGGCGTACATCGACCGGGTCTGCCTCATGGTTCAGGGCGTTTTGATGGAAAACGAGATCAACGGCCGGGTCAAGGGGCGTATCAAGCATATCTATTCCATCTATCACAAGATGAAGCAGCGCGGGCTGAGCCTTGACCAGATTTTCGACATGATCGCCTTCCGGATCGTCGTCAATAATCTGCGCGAATGCTATACGGTGCTGGGTCTGGTGCACTCCCTCTGGAAGCCTGTGCCGGGAAAATTCAAGGATTACATCTCCATGCCCAAGGCCAACATGTACCAGAGTCTGCACTCCACGGTCATTGGGCCTGATGGCGAGCGCATTGAAATCCAGATTCGCACGGAAGAGATGCACCAATTGGCCGAAAACGGTGTGGCCGCGCATTGGGCGTACAAGGAGCACGGCAGCAAGAAGGCGCAGGAGGCGGACCGTTTCAGCTGGCTGCGCCAGATCCTGGACTGGCAGGGCGACTTGAAGGATTCCAGGGATTTCATGTCCACGCTCAGCCTCGATCTGTTTCAGGACGAGGTCTATGTTTTCACCCCCAAGGGGCAGGTCAAGGAATTGCCGGAAGGAGCCACGCCGGTTGACTTTGCGTATGCGATTCATACGGAAGTGGGTAATCACTGCGCCGGGGCCAAGGTCAACGGTCGTATCGTGCCCCTGAATACGGCGCTGAAAAATGGCGACACGGTGGAGATCATCACCGATGCTTCGCGAAATCCCAGCCGGGATTGGCTGCATCTTGTCAAATCCGGCAAGGCCAGATCGCGCATCAAGCACTGGATCAACACGGAGGAGCGGACCCGTAGTCTGGCCCTGGCCAAGGAATTGCTGGAAAAAGAAGGCCGGCGGATGGGAATAAACGTCGGCAAGGCCATCAAGTCCGGAGAATTCGAGCCGGTGGTCAGGGAGTTTTCATTTCGGCAACTTGATGATCTTTTTACCGCAGTGGGTCATGGCCGCATCACTGCCCGCCAGGTGCTCAGAAAGCTGTTGCCCAAGGACGAGCAGAAGCCCGAAGAACGCAAGCTTTCAGACAAGGCTGCCGCTGCGCAACCCAAGCCCGCTGACCCCTCCGACGCGATCAGCATCAAGGGCGTCGACGGAGTGCTGACCCGCTATGCGCAGTGCTGCAATCCTCTGCCTGGCGACCCGATCATCGGCTATATCAGTCGTGGCCTGGGTGTGACCATTCACACCCAGGACTGCCCCAATGTCGCCAACATGGAGGTTGAACGCCTGCTGGACGTCAACTGGGGCGGTCAGGAGGAGAGCGAGGTCCGGCCGGCGCGGATCAAGGTCGTGTGCAAGAATCAGCGCGGCGTGCTTGGCATGATCAGCAACCTGCTGGCCAAAGAGGGCGTCAATATCGATTCCGGAAATTTCAATTCCGGGGTGGACGGCATGTCGGAACTTGATTTTGTCATTGAAGTCAAAACAACGACGCAACTTTACGGTATAATAGAAAAGCTCAGAAAGTTGGATTCCATTCAGGAGGTTACGCGCACTGCGTCTGGATGACGATGTTGTGCGTAGGATTTTGAGCAGTTGAATGCATGTGGCGTTTGCTGGGAAGACGGACATTGTGATCAGGTTTGATTCTTTAACAGGTGGCGTCAAGCCGGAGTGTTGATGTTGCGAATCAATTGGTTTGGGTGGTTGTCCGGATTCGTGGTTATCGGTCTGATATACCATTCCGTCATCATTCGCCTGGTGGGCAGCGAGTGGCGCAGAACTGATTTCGACTATTGCTATCTCATTCCCGTTGTCATGATGTATCTTGTCTGGGAACGCAGAGATGAGTTGCAGCGCACGTTGTCGACGGGGTCATGGTGGTCCCTGATCGCCTTTTTCTTTGCAGGAGTTTTATATCTTCTGGGAGAGCTGGGCGGAGAGTTTTTATCTTTGTACCTTTCTTTTTGGTTTGCAATTTTTGGATTATGCTGGAGTTTGCTTGGTTGGAAAAAGACACGGATCGTTCTTTTTCCGATAGTCCTTCTGCTGACGGCATTTCCACCTCCGAATTATATATACAGCCGTTTGACAATGGGGATGCAGTTGCTCTCCACAAAAATCGGGGTCTTCTTTTTGCACCAAGTCGGCGTGCCCGCATACGCCGAAGGCAATGTGATCGATCTTGGATTCATGCAGATGGAAGTGGTGGCCGCGTGCTCGGGACTCCGGTTTCTTATTCCCCTCATCATTGTGGGCATGATTCTGACCTACTATTTTCGCGATCAATGGTGGCGTCGGGCGTTGCTGCTTCTGAGCACCCTGCCTGTGGCCATTATCATGAACGGGTTGCGCATCGGCGTTACCGGCATTCTGGCGGGCAGTTTCGGAGATGCGGTGGCCGACGGCTCGGCCCATGACATCATGGGCTGGATCATGTTCGTGATCTCGACGGCAATTCTCATCGGTTGCATGCATCTGTTGTCCAGCAGGAAGCGTGCGCCTGTCCAGACCGTGGAGATTTCTGCAGGCAGGCCTGTTTTGTTCAAATTCGCTCCGGTGCTTATCGGTTTGGGCTTGCTCGCCGCTGCTTACGGCCTGGCTCAATATCGATCCGCAGCTCCTTTGCTCCGTCCGACATCCGCCCCGTTGGCTTCTTTTCCAACGCAGTTTCAAGGGTGGGAAGGACGCTTCGTGTCCATTGAAAGCGCCATCCTCAAGGAATTGGACCTGTCTGACTATGTCCAGATCGATTATCGCGCCCCCCAGGGGCGCATCGTCGATTTCTACGTTGCGTGGTACGACAGTCAGCGCAAAGGAGAGTCCATACATTCTCCCGAAACGTGTCTGCGCGGTGGCGGGTGGCGGTTTCGGACGTCAGGCGCGGCCATGATCGATGTTCCGGGTTTCAAGAGCGTACGGGTGAACCGAGCCATTTTGGAGCAAAATGGTCAGCTGATGGTTTCTTACTTCTGGTTCCCGGTTCGTGGCAGTCATTTGGTCAATGGCGTCGAGCTCAAGCTCCACACTTTCTGGGGCTCGTTAATCTCGCAACGCACCGACGGCGGTTTGGTGCGCTTGATCACTCCGGTATATCCCAACGAGCTCGAAGCGGACGCAGACCGCCGGCTGCAAGCCTTGATGAGCAATGTTCTTCCCGTGCTGGAGCGTCTGTTGCCCGGTGCCGAAGAACACCATGAGTAAGACGGTTGCGTCTGGATGGAAGTGCCCGGCGTTGCGCGATGCTCTTTCGGCAGATTGTCTGCTTCTCTGGGACAAAGGTGCGGATATGTCTCAATGCGCATTGAAAAAAATGATATTGTTCATTGCGCCCGAATATGGATGATTACTTGTTGAACCTGAGTTCATGTATAAACAAGGTGGTGCGTATGCAGCGTTGGGTATGGTTTATTGCACTGTGCGTGATGCTCGGTGCATGCGGTTCCAAAGAAGATCGCAGAGATGGTTTCTTTAACAATGCTCTGAGTCTTGAGTCTTCCGGCCGCATGGCCGAGGCCAGGGTTCAGGCCCGCAATGTCGTCAAACTTGATCCCAACCATGTGGGCGCCTACCTTCTGCTGGCCCGCTGCGCCTTGCATGATCAGAACTGGCGTGACGCCTTTGGCAATTATCAGCGAGCCGTCGAGCTCGAACGGGATAATGTCGAGGCATTGCTCGGCACTGGTCGACTTTACCTTTTGTCCGGCGAAACGGCCAAGGCCGAGGAAGCAGCCGCTAAAATTTTACAGAAGGACCCTGAATCATTGGACGGGAAGCTGCTTCAGGCCGGTGCGATCCTGCGTTCCGGACGGCTTGACCAGGCCGCCGATCTGCTGACGGCGATTCTGCATTCCAATCCGGAAAGCGAGGATGCCCTGGTGGCCATGTCCGTGGTTCATGCCGAGTCCGGAAGGCTGGAGGAAGCCCTGAAGGTGGTCGAGGCGGGACTGGTCGCAGATCCTTCCAGTCGGGCCCTGCTTTTCCGGGCCGCCGGTTTGGCGGCCGACGCCGGACAGTTCACCGTTGCCGAGGAGCGTCTCCGGAAATTGATTGATCTTGATCCGGACAATGCTGGTCTGCGATTGCTTCTGGTCGCCCTTTATGATCGCCAGGGGGATAAAGCCAAGGTCGAAAACCTGCTCGCAGAGCTGCTGGCCTCAGACCCGGCTTCCGAAGATGCGCGTCTGCGCCTTGTGGATTTTCTGATGCGTCAAGGCAGAGCTCAGGAGGCCCTGGAGCTGATCAGGCAAACTCCAGATGGTCCTACGCCGAAGCTGAGGCTGGCCATGTCCGGAGTGCATATGGCCAAGGGGGAAGGCGAGGAAGCATTGGCCTTGCTGACGGCCCTGGCGGATGATGCCGGGGCTGGCCCGTTGGCGCTGGAAGCGCGTTTGCGTCTGGCTGAATTGTTGCTTCGGCGGGGCGACCAGGCCGGGGCCATGCTGCAGGTGGATTTGGTTCTGGCCCGCAACCCCGGTGATTTCAAAGCCCATGCGTTTCGGGGGCAGTTGCTGATGATGGCTGGTCGTTTTGAGGAGGCCGTGGGCGAATTCCGCGTTGCGGCCAACGAATCTCCGGACGATCAGGCGCTGGCTATTTTGCTCGCCCGCGCTCAGTTTGCCCAGGGAAACACCTTGCTGGGCCTGGAAAGCCTGCGTGCGTTTTTGGGACGGTCGCCCCAATCGGTTCCTGTTCGGATGGAGCTTGCTGCCTTGCATGAACGCCAGGGGCAGGCCGAGGATGCGTTGAAGGTGTTGCGCGAGGGCCTGGTGGGAGAGAATCCGCCTGTCGAGCTTGAGTTGGCCATGGGTGACATCGAGGCCAGGAGACAACGTCTGGATGCTGCCCGGGATCATTTTCTGCGTGCGTCCGAAATTGAGCGGATTCGCCCTCCGGCTTTGCTGCGTCTGGCCCGGCTGGAGGCGCTGCGCCAGAATTGGGATGAGGCCCGGACTCGTTTCGCTGAATTTGCGCAGGCTTATCCGGATGACATGGGTGGAGCCGAGGGCATGGTTGCCGTGGAATTCGCGGCCGGACGATCGGCCGAGGCTGTAACCTGGGCGCAGCAACGGGCTGCTTTGCGGCCGGACGACGCCTTGGCGGCCGACCTCCTGGGACGGGCCTTGTTGCGTGCGGGACGGACGGCCGAGGCTGAGGAAGCCTGGCGCGAAGCCCAGCGGCGCGCTCCGGAATGGACCACGCCTTCAACCCGGCTGGCGCAGCTGCTGGCCGGCAGTGATCGGGCGGACGAGGCCATAGCAGAAGCCCGGTCCGCGCTGGCCAAGAATCCGGGCGCCGTTGCCGAGGCTTTGTTGCTTGGACAGCTCCTGCAGCATGCCGGTCAGGAGGACGAAGCTGAGACAATTTACCGGGGACTTCTGCAAAAGCATCCTCAAATCAAGCCCGCAGCAAACAATCTCGCGTATCTGCTGGCCAATCGACCTCAGGTTTCTCCCGACATGCTGCGGGAAGCTCTGGATTTGGCGACCATGGCCGCTTCCAGCAATGATCCCATGGCCGTGGATACGTTGGGATGGGTGCATTACCGTCTGGGGGATTTGCAGACAGCTCAGGACTATTTGCGTCAGGCGCATGAAGTCCTGCCCGAGGACCCCGCTGTAACCTATCACTTGGCGCAGGTGCTGGCCGACCAGGGGCATACGGCTGAGGCGCGTGAGCTTTTGGCCCGGATCATGGAGCAGGGCGGCTCCTTTTATGAGCGCCCTGCCGCCAAGGCCCTGCTGGATCGTTTGTGATCTGCTCGGGGGGCTTGGTCGTTTGTTATCGGCGTCCTGTCCCCCGGCAAAATCTTTCTGCAGGCTTCGCTTCATGCCGACGTTGACAGGGCGCTATTCTCGGGTTTAGAAATTCGCTTTTGTCAAAGCGAGGGTGGCGGAACTGGTAGACGCACTAGACTTAGGATCTAGCGGGTGACCGTGGGGGTTCGAGTCCCCCCTCTCGCACCAGTCGCGATTATTCGGGCGCCCGGCGGGGAGGCCCATCATTAAGGAGCTGAGTCATGGAGTACAAAGTTGAGGAACTCTCACCGGTCAGGCGTAAGGTTGCCGTTGAAGTAAGCACGGAAGAAGTTCATGCCGCCCTGGCAGCCACCGTAGCCATGTATCGCAAGGGCGCAGATATCAAGGGCTTTCGCAAGGGCAAGGTGCCGTCGAGTGTTGTCGAGGCCAAATATCGGAAGCAGATATACGCCGAAGCCACGACCGATCTGATTAATTATCACATCAATGAAATCATGGCCGAACTCGGCCTGTCTCCTTTGTCCCGAATTGATGTCGACGCCAGGGAAATGGATCGAGACGAAGCGTTCTCCTATAGCTTTTCCTTTGAAGTCGCACCGACTTTTGACCTGCCGGAATACAAAGGTCTGGCCGTGGAAGAAGAAGATGTGGTCGTTGACGACAAGCAGGTTGACGAAGTCATCGAGCGCATCCGTCAGAACATGGCCAAGACTGTCATCATCAAGGAAGAGCGGCCCGTGGCCAGTGGGGATATCGCGGTCATCGATTTCCAGGCGTTTCAGAACGGTGAGGCGATGGAAGGCATTGCCGCCAACAAGTTCGAGCTGCCCCTGGGCGAGGGCAACTCCCTGGCCGATTTCGAAGACATCGTCATCGGCATGCTGCCGGGACAGTCGGCCCAGCGTGAGTTGACCTTTCCGGCGGATTTCATCAACGACAAGCTGGCAGGCCAGACCGTGGACATGCATGTCACGCTGCACGCCATCAAGCTTCGGCAGTTGCCGGAAGTTGATGACGATTTTGCCGAGTTGGCCGGTGGTTACAAGAATGTTCAGGAGTTGCGCGAGGCCATAGAGAAGTCTTATATTTCCAGCCGCAAGCAGCTGGTCAAAGGCGATGCCCAGAAAAAACTGCTGGATGAAATCAAGACCAAGGTCAGTTTTGAGCTGCCTGCAAGCGTTGTTGAAGAACAGATCGACAAGCAGATCGTTGAATTGCAGGGGCGTTTGGAGCGTCAGGGGAAGAGCTTGGAGGGCCTTGGACTGGATCGCGATACGTTGCGTGCTGAACAGCGTCCCATGGCCGAAGATGTCGTCAAATCCTCTCTGGTGCTTTTGGCCATTGCCAGTGCCGAAGAATTGACGGTGGAGCCGCAGGAAGTCGATCTGGTCTTGCAGAAAATGGCCGCTTCCACGGGGCAGGATTTCCATTCCATCAAAGATTATTACGAACAGCACAATCTGATGATCCCGCTCAAGGACCGTGTTTTGGCCGACAAGGCCATGGATCTGGTCTATACGAGCGCAGAGGTCACCGTGGTTCCGCCCAAGAGTGCCGAAAACGCCTAGTCGCATCGGGTCCGGGTTTTTTCCCGGACCCAGCCCACTCCCCGTCCGCCGGTTCAGGGCAGGTTTTTTGCAAAGGAAGCCGTGCGGAACCGCATTTTGATCCGGACCGCCCTTGACACGGTGACCCGGATCGTTATTTTTCACCCCTTTGGTACTGCACACATTTTTCGATTTCTCAGGAGCTTTCATGGTCAGAAATTCCGTTTTCGTTATTGAAAACACCGGCCGCGGCGAGCGGATGTACGATATTTATTCGCGTTTGCTCAAAGACCGCATCGTCTTGTTGGGCACTCCCATTGACGATCATGTTGCTAATTCGATTTGCGCCCAGTTGCTGTTTCTGGAGTCCGAAAATCCGGAAAAACAGATCAACATGTATATCAATTCTCCCGGCGGATCGGTGACTGCGGGCATGGCTATTTACGACACCATGCAGTATATTTCGGCTCCCGTGGCCACCTTGTGTATCGGTCAGGCTGCCAGCATGGGTGCTGTGTTGCTGTCCGCCGGTGAGAAAGGAATGCGTTACACCCTGCCCCATTCGCGCATCATGATTCATCAACCCATGGGCGGATTCCAGGGCCAGGCAACGGATATCGCCATTCAGGCCAAAGAAATTATTCGTTTGCGCGGTGAGTTGAACGGCATTTTGGCCCTGCATACCGGCCAGAGCCTGGAAAAGGTTGAGCAGGACACGGAACGGGATTATTTCATGAGCGGTGAGGAAGCGTGCACCTATGGCCTCATTGATCAGGTCCTGGCCTCACGCAAGGAATTGAAATAGCTGATAGCTGCGCCGCGAATTACGAGAGGGTGAGGTAAGCATGGCGGAAAGAAGAAAGAGACCCGGAAAGGATCTGAACTGCTCTTTTTGTGGCAAGACACAGGAAGAAGTGCAGCGTCTTATTGCTGGTCCGGAAGTGTATATTTGCAACGAGTGCATCGCCTTGTGCGACGATATTTTAAAAAATGACAACCGCAAGGAAGATTTCGACTCTGCGGACATTCCTTTGCCGCAGGAAATCAAGGCTGCCCTTGACGATTACGTTGTCGGCCAGGACGACGCCAAGAAGATCCTGTCGGTGGCGGTTTATAATCACTACAAGCGCATCAAGTATCATTCCAAGGCAGCCGGAGATGTAGAGCTGGACAAAAGCAATATCCTGCTCATCGGCCCCACGGGTTCCGGGAAAACGCTGTTGGCCCAGACCTTGGCCCGCATCCTGAAAGTACCGTTCGCCATTGCCGATGCGACGACGTTGACGGAAGCCGGATACGTGGGCGAGGACGTGGAAAACATCCTGGTGCAGTTGGTGCAAAATGCCGATTACAACCTGGAGGCTGCCGCCAAGGGCATCATCTATGTCGACGAGATCGATAAAATTTCGCGCAAGTCCGACAGCCCTTCCATAACTCGCGATGTATCCGGCGAAGGTGTGCAGCAGGCTCTGCTCAAGATCATTGAGGGTACCGTGGCCAGCATTCCGCCCAAAGGTGGGCGCAAGCATCCGCAGCAGGAATTCATCCGGCTGGATACCTCCAACATACTGTTTATTGTCGGTGGGGCGTTTATCGGGCTGGAGGATATCGTCAAGCAGCGAGTGCAGGGCTCGAGCATGGGTTTTGAAGCCAAGGTGCGTCGTAAGAGCGAGGAAAAATCCGGAGCTTTGCTGCGGCAGGTTCACCCCATGGACTTGATCCGTTACGGCCTTATACCTGAGTTTACGGGTCGTATTTCGGTCATTACCTCTTTGACGGAGTTGGATGAAGACGATTTGATCCGTATTCTGCAGGAACCACGCAATGCCCTCATCAAGCAGTACCAGAAAATGTTTGAGTTGGAGAACGTGGAGCTTAAGTTTACGGCCAACGCCTTGAAAGCCGTGGCCGCCAAGGCAATCAAGCTGCAGACCGGTGCGCGCGGGCTGAGGTCGGTCATGGAGTCCATCATGTTGGAGATCATGTACACCATCCCGTCCATGACGGGCGTGACCGAATGCCTCATCAACCGGGCCGTGGTCGACGAGGGTAAAACGCCTCTCATCCTTTTCAAACCCGAGGCAAAGAGCGCCTGATCTGCTGTTCAGGCCAGCGAGATTCATCATGTCCGACGCAATTTTGTTCGAGAAAGCTTCTTCCGAAAGCATGATCCTGCCGGTTATGTCCCTGCGCGAAGTGGTCATGTTTCCCAAGTCCATCGTGCCCCTGTTCGTGGGCCGGGAATCCTCCATCAAGGCCATTGAGCGGGCCCTGGAGCGTTTTGAAAAACGGATTTTCCTGGTCGCCCAGAAAGATCCGGGGCAGGAGCGTCCCGAAGTCGACGGGCTGTTCGAAATCGGCACTGTCAGCAAGGTGTTGCAGATGCTGCGGTTGCCCGACGGGACGATCAAGGTCTTGTTTGAAGGTCTGTATCGTGCGGTCTGGGATCAAGACCGGGGGCTCATGCTTCAGGACGAAATACAGATGGTCCGCGTGGCCAGGCTTGACGATCTGGCTGGAGATCCGTTGGTCGGAGAGGCGTTGATCCGGGCTACGCATGAGGCCGTGGAGGAATACGCCAAGGTCAACCGCAAGCTGGCCAAGGAGACGGTTCTGGCCATCACCAGCGTGAGTCAGCCCGGCAAATTGGCAGACAGCATTGCGCCGCATCTGAAAGCGACCTTTGACCGCAAGCAGGGTGTGCTAGAGATTCGCGACCCTGTGCGCCGTCTTGAGCGGGTCTACGAGTTGATCCAGGAAGAAGTCGAAGTCTTTTCTCTGGAGAAGAAGATCAAGGGCCGGGTCAAGAAGCAGATGGAGGAGAACCAGAAGGATTACTATCTGGGCGAGCAACTCAAGGCCATTCACAAGGAAATGGGTCGGGATTTTGATCCCAAGGCCGATGTGGATGAACTGGAGTCCAAGCTGAAGGCCAAAGACATGCCGGACGACGCCCGGGACAAGGCCATGGCGGAGCTGAAAAAGCTGCGGCAGACGCCTCCGTCTTCGGCGGAATACGCCGTGCTTCGCAATTACGTCGACTGGATTCTGGCTCTGCCGTGGAACGTGGTCCGCGATGTGGACATCAACATCAAGCAAGCCCAGGACATTCTCGACAAGGACCATTACGGACTGGAAAAACCCAAGGAACGCATACTTGAATACCTGGCCGTACAGGCTCTGGTTAAAAAACTGCGCGGTCCCATCCTTTGCCTGGTCGGCCCTCCGGGCGTGGGCAAAACCTCGCTGGCCAAATCCATTGCCCGGGCCACGGGGCGGGAGTTTGTGCGCCTGTCTCTTGGCGGGGTGCGCGACGAAGCCGAAATCCGCGGACATCGCCGGACGTATGTCGGCGCCTTGCCGGGCAAGATCATTCAGTCCTTGAAGCGGGTTTCGTCCAACAATCCGGTATTTTGCCTGGATGAAGTCGATAAGATGAGCACGGATTTCCGGGGTGATCCCTCGGCGGCCCTGCTCGAAGTCCTGGACCCGGAACAGAACAGTGCGTTCAACGACCATTATCTGGACCTGGATTATGATCTGTCGCGGATTTTTTTCATCACCACTGCCAATTCGTTGCAGACGATCCCCCTGCCTTTGCAGGATCGCATGGAGATCATCACCATTCCCGGATATCTGGAGACGGAAAAAGAGCACATCGCCACTGATTTTCTGTTGCCCAAGCAGCTGGACCAGCATGGTTTGAAACCGGAGAACCTATCGCTTTCCCGTGGCGCGGTCCTGGAAATCATTCGACGCTATACCCGTGAATCCGGAGTGCGCAATTTAGAGCGCGAACTGGCTTCGATCTGTCGCAAGGTTGCCAGGGCCCTGGTGGAAGAGGGCGACCTGACCAAGACTGTAGCTGTCAGCAAATCCATGCTGGGAACATACCTGGGTGTCCCCAAGGTGCGCCATGATCAACGCGAAGAGGTGCCCCAGGTCGGGGTGACAACGGGATTGGCCTGGACTCAGACCGGAGGGGAACTGCTCTTTGTGGAAGTGGCGCTCATGCCCGGAACTGGCAAGATCGCCATCACGGGGAAATTGGGGGATGTCATGCAGGAGTCGGCCAAGGCGGCCCTCAGCTACATCCGTTCCCGCTCAGAACTGTTCGGTCTGCGGCCTGAGTTCTACAAGGAGGTGGATATCCATATTCACGTTCCTGAAGGCGCCACTCCCAAGGACGGCCCTTCGGCCGGCATCACGCTGGCGACCTGCCTGGCCTCGGCCCTGCTTGATATTCCGGTCCGCAATAACGTGGCCATGACCGGCGAGATCACGTTGCGGGGTCGGGTGTTGCCCATCGGTGGTGTGCGTGAAAAGCTTTTGGCGGCGCATCGCGGTCTGATCAGCCGCGTACTGTTGCCCAGAGAGAATGAAAAGGATCTCAAAGACGTGCCCAAGGTTATTCTGAAAGACCTTGAGATCGTTTTTGTCGACAATATGGATCACGTGTTGTGCGAAGCCCTCAAGGACGCCACGCGTGAGACACTTTTTTGTCCAACTTCGGAGATTATCCCGGTTTCGAGAGCCCTGCACAAGGGGCAAGCCTGTCCGAGTCCCCAATGATTTCAGATCCCGCCTGCCGGCGGGTTTTTTTTCGCCAAAAAAGTCAGCGTTCCCCCTTGCCCGCCGGCTTTGAATTCTTAATGGTAATTCTTCGTGATTGCCGCGCCGAGTCCGATACTCGCTGTTTACGGCCATAACCTCAAATACGGGAGAACGTATATGATCAAAAGAGACAACGTCGTGACCTTTATGGGCAATGGATTGACCTTGATTGGCCCCGAACTTTCTGTTGGCATGGCCGCTCCTGATTTTTCTGTGGTTGATAACGATCTTGGCCCTGTATCCTTGGCCGATCTTGCCGGAAAAATTACAATCATCTCGGCTGTTCCCTCGCTTGATACTCCCGTCTGCGATATGGAAACCCGCAGATTCAATCAGGAAGCGCAGGCTCTTGGCGATAAAGTCAAGGTGCTGACGGTCAGCATGGATCTGCCTTTTGCCCAGAAGCGTTGGTGTGGCAACGCCGGGGTGGCCAATGTGCAGACTGTTTCCGACTATCAGGCTGCGTCTTTTGGACAGGCTTATGGAGTGCTCATTGACGGATTGCGTCTTTTGGCGCGGGCGATTTTCGTTGTCGATGCCGCCGGCAGGATAGCATATATCCAGATTGTTCCGGAGCTGACCCATGAGCCGGACTATGCCGCCGTAATCGATGCGGTGAAAAAGCTGCTGTGATGAATCAAATCGACAGGATGGTGCCCTATGATTAGTTCTACAATGGAAAAAGCGCTGAATGAGCAAGTCAATGCGGAGCTGTTTTCCGCCTATCTCTACCTGGCGATGGTGGCCTATTTCAAAGATAAGAATCTGGATGGATTCGCCACCTGGATGACGGCTCAAAATCAGGAAGAAACCTTTCACGCCATGAAATTCTTCAATTACGTCTCCGAACGTGGAGGGCGGGTCGTCCTGAGCGCCATCGAAAAGCCGCAGTTTGAATGGGAGAGCCCGCTGGCAGCCATGGAGGCGGCCCTGGCCCATGAAAAGTACATCACCGGCAGAATCTATGATTTGGTCAACTTGGCCCAGGACGAAAAAGATCACGCAACTGCCAGTTTTTTGCGTTGGTTTGTGGATGAGCAGGTGGAAGAAGAGGACAATGTCAACGCAGTTGTGCAGAAACTGCGCCTGATCGGCAAAGACACTGGCGGCCTGTTCATGATTGATCGGGATCTGGGCTCCAGGGTGTTCACGCCGCCGGTGGCATAAACCCATTCTGGTCGCGCCATTGAGGCGCGGCCAGGGTTCAAATGCATTGACAAGGCTCCGGCTTGAGCCCTAGTCCGGCAGGACTAAAAAATGAACGTGCCGGCATCAAGGCAGGATGGATTTTCCAACTGCCTTTTTTTGTGTGGTTTCATGGATAAAATTTGGACTAGGATCACTCGCTTCGGCCGCTATGCATATCTCCGCGTCGTGCGGATCAATGCTCCTGCCGAATCCGTGGCTTTGGGCTTGGCTTTGGGTGTTTTTTCCGGGGCGTTGCCGCTTTTGTCCCTGCAAATGGTCATTGCCGTTACCATGGCCCTTTTTTTGCGGGCCAATCCCATCGCCGCTGCGCTGGGAACATGGTGGAGCAATCCCTTCAATTGGGCCATCATTTACCCCTTGTTTCATATGCTGGGCAGATTTTTTGTACCTGGGGACGCGCCTCACGTTTCCGTGCCGGAATTGATTCAGTTGCCGTTGCTCGACCTGCTGGTTCGGGGGTGGAAATGGCTTTTGATCACAAGTCTTGGCGGGGTTATTGCCGGTCTTCCCATGGCTGTGGTCGTCTATTTTGTGAGCTTGCGGGCGGTTTGCCTCTATCGCGCCCGTCGTGACCGGCGTAAAAACGAAAGGTTGAGAAGGTAGTCGGAGTGGATACATTTTTGGCGCCCAAACGCTCACTGGGGCAAAATTTTCTGACCGATCGCAACATTTGTGAGCGGATTGTGGCCAGTCTTGAGCTTGCTTCCGATGACCCCGTGCTGGAAATCGGTCCGGGCCGGGGGGCTTTGACTCGGGTGCTGGCTGCTCATGGCGGGCCGGTCTTTGCCCTGGAGAAAGATACCGCCCTTGTGGGGTGGCTGCGCCGGGAATACCCTCATGTCGGATTCGTTCACGCTGACGGCCTGGACTTTTGTTGGGAAGGCGTTGCCGCCTTGCCTGGATTGTCCCTTATCGGAAATCTGCCCTACAATGTGGCGTCGCCGATGATCTGGGAGATGGTCAGCCGTTGTCGCTTCTGGAAAGGCATGAATTTTATGGTACAGAAAGAGGTTGCCCTCCGTCTGACGGCTGCTTCAGGCAGCAAGGCTTACGGCGCCCTTTCGGCCTGGGTGGGCAATTTTGCCCATGCCCGATACCTGTTTACGGTGCCGCCGCATGTGTTTCGACCCAAACCCAAGGTTGACTCGGCCATTGTTCGCTTTGTGCCGCGGGACGATCCTGCGTGGAGCGAGGCCGGCGACCTGTCGCAGACACTGAAGATTCTTTTTCAGCAACGGCGCAAGCAGCTTGGAACAATTCTGAAGGCTTGGTGGGGAGAAGAGCTGGACTCGTGGTGTGCCGGCGTCAAGGCTGACCGTCGAATCCGGCCCGAGGAATTAACCCCTGACGAGTTGCGCTCTCTGGCGCGAGTCCTTGCGGCAAAGAGAGTGAATCGGACGTCAGAATGACTGTGAACATAGGTGATACCTGACTTTTCAAGAAAATTAGCTTGACTTTGCACTTGAAATTCTGTTTGCCTCCCCTTTGTGTGTTGGCGTCCATGCGGGGCTTGTCCGACAAGTCTGGAGCGGGCTTTTTTTCCTGTAGCGGCATACTGACACAGAAGGTAATCGGGCTTGGATAAACATATGTTGGCGGCTGAGGTTTTAAGGTTTCTGGAGAACCTTCCCCACTCGTTGATGAAATACTGCAAAGGAGGATGACTGATGACGAAAGCAGAATTGGTGGCCAAGATGGCGGAAAAGGCTGGATTGACCAAAGCGGATGCCGAGCGCGCCCTGACGGAATTCCTCAAAGCCGTGCAGGACACGCTGGTAAGCGAAGGCAAGTTGACCCTGACTGGTTTTGGAACATTTCTGGTTGAAGAACGTCAGGCTCGTACCGGACGCAATCCCCGTACTGGCGAAGAATTGAAGATTCCCGCCTGCAAGGTGGTTAAGTTCCGGCCCGGCAAAGACCTTAAGGATGCAATCAAGTAAGACCGCAGGGAGAATACCATGTTGCACGGAGAAACCGTTCAGAGTCCTTTGCCTCAGGATTTGCCGTGGTGGCAGCCCGACCACGCCATTTTTTTCGGAGTCCTTTATGCGGTGCTGTTCATCATCGGGACCGGAGTTGGGGTGGTAGTGCTCAAGTCCATCGCCGACACGATCAAGGAAAAGATTTCTTAGCCCGATTTTTTATTTGTCGTGAAAGGGGCGCCAGGCGTCCCTTTTTTTTGTCCTTATTTTTTCTTGCCATGTAATATTCTATGGCATAAAAAGCACAGTTTCCCGCAGACAAGTGCTTGCGGGTCAGATTCGGGACGGGAGGTGATCCGATTGCCAGGTGTATACATGGGTGACAGTGATACGTTTGATTATTCCCTGCGTAAGTTCAAGAAGCAGGTTGAAAAAGCCGGTATCCTTTCCGAGCTGAAAAAGCGTCAGCATTTCGAAAAACCCAGCATCCAGAAGAAAAAGAAGGAAGCTGCGGCCAAGAAAAGACTGCTGAAAAAGATTCGCAAACTTCAGGTGATGTAATGAGTCTTTCCGCGCGCATTGAAATGGACTATGTGACCGCTTTCAAGGCGAAAAAGACTGATGAGGTGGCTGTCTTGAGAATGCTCAAGGCAGCCGTCAAGAACAAGCAGGTCGAGCTTCGCCGTGAGTTGGCTGACAATGAGATTCTGGATGTTGTGGCCAGGCAGGTCAAACAGCGTCTGGAGTCAATTGATCAATTCCGGGCGGCAGGTCGAAGCGACCTGGCAGACATCGAAGAGCGCGAGCTCCTTGTCCTGCGGACCTATCTTCCAGCGCCTCTTTCTTCTCAGGAATTGGCAGAGGCCGTTGATTCGATCATTCAAAATACTGGTGCCTGCGGCGTGAAGGATATGGGGCGGGTCATGTCCGCTCTCCTGGTCGATTACGCCGGCCGTGTCGACGGAAAGGAGGCCAGCCTCCTGGTGCGCACAAAGCTTTCTTCATAAATCTATGGATTCAAGAACCTTACAGCTGCTGGAATATCCCAAGGTCCTGCAGCATCTTGCGTCGTTTGCGGTCAGTGAGGCTGGTAGAACTGCGTGTCTGTCCCTGTTGCCCCGGGCCGATCAGGACTGCATTGAGTCCCGTTTGGCATTGAACAGAGAGGCGATGCATTTTTGTTCGTCCCGCGACGTGCGACTGGGTGCTTTTCCGGATCTGGCCGGCGTTTTTATTTTTTTGCAGAATCCACTGGCCTTTCTTGACCAGGATGGCTTGATGGCGGTCTGGGAAGTCCTCCGGACTGCCGCTGGGCTGCGTGAAAACATGGACGCTCCGGAAACCGACCGTTATCCGGGTCTGGCTGTCCTCATGGATGATTTGACGTTGCCGGGCAAGACCTGGTCGGCGTTGAAGCGTTGTTTGACTGCGGACGGCGGCATTCGCGACGAGGCGTCTCCCGAACTCTACCTGGTTCGTCAGGAAATTCGTCGCGTGCATCAGATGTGTACGGGAAAGGTGCATGACTTCTTTCAGAATAAGGATCTGCAGTTTATGCTGCAGGACGAATTTCTGACCATCTCCTCGGACCGCTATGTGCTTGCGCTCAAAACAAATTTCAAGGGGCGGCTCAAAGGCATCGTCCACGATTATTCCCAGACAGGGGAAACGTGTTATTTCGAGCCTTTTTTCCTGGTTGACCTGAACAACAATCTTCAGGAACTGCGCCAGGAAGAGAGAAGTGAGGAACAGAAAATTCTGCGTTTCCTGACCGGCCTGATCCGTGCCGAACAGACCGAGATCGCAGCAACCTTCGACGGGCTGGTGCGTTTTGATCAGGTGCTGGCCGTGTGTGCATTTGCCCGGGCCATGGATGCCCATGTGGTTGATGTCCGACCCGACGCCTCCCTGTCGCTGATCCAGGCCCGTCATCCTTTGCTCATTTTCGGCCAGGATCAGGTTGTGCCGGTGGATATCGCGCTGCAAGAGGGTCAGCGGGTGCTGATCATCACCGGCGGCAATGCCGGAGGAAAGACTGTCTGCCTGAAGACTCTGGGCCTTCTGGCGCTCATGGCGCACGCCGGCTTGCCGGTCCCGGCGGCCGAGGGCAGTACCTTGCCGCTGTGGGAGAAGTTCGTCGTTTCCATGGGCGATGAACAGTCCATTGAGCAGAGTTTGTCGACCTTTACGGCCCAGATCCGCCATTTCAGCCTTGTCTGGCCGGATATTGATGATCGTACGCTCATTATCCTGGATGAATTCGGTGTGGGCACGGATCCCAGTCAGGGTGCCGCCCTTGCTCAGGCCGTTGTGGACGGACTGTTGGAGCGAGGCGCCTGGGTCGGAGCGGCAACGCATTTTCCGGCGCTCAAGGCCTACGGATTGTCCCGCGAAGGCGTGCGGGCCGCGTCGGTAATTTTTTCTCCGGATACGAACAAGCCCCTGTTCAAGCTCGGTTACGACCAGGTTGGGGCTAGTCGGGCTTTGGATGTGGCCCGCGAACAGGGCTTGCCTGAGTCCATTCTGGCGCGGGCCCAGGAATATTTATACCTGGACGCCGGCGATACCCACGATATTTTCGACAGGCTCAACAGCTTGGCCGCAGCCAAGGAAGACGAGCTGGAGAGGGCGCAGGCACGCACTCTGGAACTGGAACGCAAATATGCCCGGAAACTGGAGAAGCTCGACCAGGAGCGGCAGCGCCTGCAGGCCGAATTGCGCGAGGCTTCGCGTGAGATTATGCGCCAGTGGCGGGAAGGGCAGCGCGGCCGCAAGGAAGCACTGAAAGAACTCGGTCAATTGCGGGAGGAGGTCGGCGACACGGCCCTGCCTGACGTTGCCCCAACTCTTTCCATTCAGGCCATTGCCCCGGGGCAGATCCTGCTTTATGTGCCCTGGAGCAAAACAGGCCAGGTGCGCGAGGTCGACGGAAAGAAGAATCGGGTCCGCCTTGAGCTTGGTGGTGTGGCTTTGTGGGTGGGGCTTGCTGATCTGCTGCCGGCTCCGAAAGAAAAGGGCGGAAGCGGAGCTGTGGTTGTCCGAAGCGTTGATCGCAGTCCTGTCTCCATTCGCCTTGATTTGCGGGGTTTGCGCGTCGATGAGGCGGAATCCGAGCTGGTCCGTTTTCTGGACCAGGCCTTGCTTGCCGGCCGTAGCGAAGTTGAAATTGTGCACGGCATGGGCACCGGGGCGGTTCGCAAGGCGGTTCATGACCATTTACGGCGATCCAGGGCCGTGGAATCGTTTCGACTGGGCAATGCGGATGAGGGCGGCGACGGCGTGACCAAGGCGGTTTTGTCGGGCTGAAAGGTTCAAGCGAGGCGGAATGGGCAAATACGATCAGGGTCTGATAGCGCAGATAAAAAAAAGTTTGCGAATTGAAGACGTGGTCGGCCGCTATGTGGAACTGCGCCAGTCGGGACCAAGATTGGTCGCACCCTGCCCTTTTCATCAGGAAACCAAGCCGTCCTTTTCGGTCAACCCGGAAGGGGGCTTTTATTATTGTTTCGGTTGCCAGGCTTCGGGCGACATCATCGAGTTTTACCGGGCCATCAACGGATTGGAATTTGGTGAGGCTGTGGAGGCCCTGGCCGGAGAAGCCGGCTTGGAAGTGCGAAAGGATCGCAAGGGGCGTCGCGCCGAAGATCTGAACCGCAGCATGTGCCTGGAGATGCATTCTTTAGCCTCCATGTTTTATCGTCGCCACCTGGACGGCGCGCAGGGTGGGCAGGCCCGGGAATACCTGCAGCGCCGGGGGCTGACGTCCGAAATCGTCGACCGTTTTGCGTTGGGCTGGGCCCCGGCAGGCTGGAATGGCCTGCGAGACCATCTGCGCTCCCGGGGTTTTGACCATGAAGCCGCAGAAAAGGCCGGTCTGCTCAGTCTTTCGGCCAAAGGCAGTTACTATGACCGGTTTCGGGAGCGGCTGATTTTTCCCATCATGAACCTGTCGGGGCAGACTGTGGCCTTTGGCGGTCGGGCCCTGGTTGACGGTGACGGGCCCAAGTATCTGAATTCCAGTGAAACGCCTATTTATACCAAGGGCGAACACCTCTACGGACTGCTGCAGGCCCGGCGCGCCATTGCCCATCACAAAAGCGTCCTGTTGACCGAAGGCTATGTGGATGTATTGAGTCTGCACCAATTTGGCTTTGAAAACAGCTGTGGGGTGCTTGGCACCGCCCTGACCCCGGAGCAGGTTCATCGACTTTCAGGCCTTGTTGGTCGGGTTGATCTGGTTTTTGACGGCGACAACGCCGGGCGCAAGGCCGCTCTGCGCAGCGCCGAGATGATCTTGACGCAGGGCCTGACGTGCCGGGTGCTTTGCCTGCCCGAAGGCGAAGATGTTGATTCCGTGTTGCAGAAGTTTGGCGCGTCGCGGCTGCAGACCCTTCTCGACGATGCGGTGGACGGACTTGATTACTGCATGCAGCGGGTCCGGGAGACCATGGCGCCAAAAGAGGTGCTGCATTGGGCCGGCGAGTTTAACCGCAAGCTGAAGACCCCTGATCTGCAGGCATATTTCCGCCCGAAATTACCGGCCGGACTGGGGTTGTCCGAGGCCGAATGGCGCAAGGTTCTGCCGGATCCGGCCGTGAACAGCGGTTTGGCGACCACCAACCGGCATAAGATTTCGGCGTCACAGGATGACAAAGTATTTCTTGCTTTTGCAGTGCGCTTTCCTGAGTACCATGAAACGATGCATCAGCTTGGAATCGCGGAAGTTTTGGCGACGCCACGCGGCAGGTCATTTTGGGAGAAGATTTATAAAGCGGATCCGAACGTGATCCTGGCGTCCTTGGATCAGGGCGAAAAACATTTTTATGTCGAATGCCAGATGCGTGCAGATTGCACGGAAGAGGATGCACGCAAAGAATGGCCGGATATACAGTCTTGCATAAAACAAAAGCTGAGCACCTTGTCCTCTTTGACCGAAAGGTTACGCAGTGCGCGCGACCATAAGGATTTCAAAGAGGAACTGCGCTTGTTGGCTTTGATTCAGGCCCAAAAGAAACAGTAAGTATTTTTCTTTCGTCTTGAGAAAGGTGTCAATTTTTATCGGGGGAGCGGATGAGCAATATCAAGGATGTCCAGCAGATTCAGGCGCTGATCGCCGAGGGCAAGAAAAAGGGTTTTTTGACCTTTGATGAACTCAACAAGGCCTTGCCTTCCGAAGTCAACACTCCGGAACAGATAGATGAAATCATAGTTATTTTTGACCAGCTCGACATTGATATCGTTGACGAGAAACTCTCCCGCGGCAGTGAGATCGCCGAAGACGACGGCGAGGAGCCCAAGGACGAGGAGAAACTCGAACTGGCCGAGGACGAAGACGGCGCTGAGTATTCGACCCGCAGTAACGACCCGGTGCGCATGTATTTGCGCGAGATGGGCGCGGTGGGTCTTTTGGACCGGGACGGCGAAGTCTACATCGCCAAGAAGATCGAGGCCGGAGAGCTGGAGGTCATGTTCGCCCTGGTTGAGGTGCCCGTGGCCGTGGAAGAGCTGATCCGTGTCGGCGAGGACCTCAAGAAAGGTCGGATGAAGCTCAAGGACGTGGTCAAGACCATCGAGGAGGATGATCCGTCCGAAGAGGAGATGAATCAGCGTGAGCGGGTCATCAAGCTGCTGGAGGATGTGAAGAACTTCTATCGCAAGAAAAAGACTCTCTACACCCGCCTGGACGAATGTGCGACCTTGGACAAGCGTGTCTACGGCGTGCAGAAAAAGATCATGGATTACAAGTCCGAGGTGGTGCAATGCCTGCGCGACATCAAGCTTGAAAAGACCCTCATCGACCGCATCATCGAGACCGTGGGCGACTATGTCCGGCAGATGCACAACTGCAGGCGCGATTTGTCGGCCTATATCCTGTCTCTGGGCAAGTCCCAGGATGAGATTTTCGGCATCTTCCGCCAGCTGGACGAACGCAGCATCAATCCCGTGGCCGCTGCCGACCATCTCGGCATGACCATGGAAGAACTTTTTTCCTTCAAGGAAATGGTCAACGGCAAGATAGAGATCCTGGGCAAGTTGCAGGAAAACGCCATGCACGACGTGGATCAGCTGGAGGAAATCCTGTGGCGCATCCGCAAGGGCAATACCGACGCTCTTGATGCCAAGCAGGAGCTGATCCGGGCCAATCTGCGTCTGGTCGTGTCCATCGCCAAAAAATACACCAACCGCGGTCTGCAGTTCCTTGATCTGATTCAGGAAGGCAATATCGGTCTGATGAAGGCCGTGGACAAGTTCGAATATCAGCGTGGCTACAAGTTCTCGACCTATGCCACGTGGTGGATCCGGCAGGCCATCACCCGGGCCATCGCCGATCAGGCCCGGACCATCCGCATTCCGGTGCACATGATCGAGACCATCAACAAGCTGGTCCGCACTTCGCGTTATCTGGTCCAGGAACTGGGCCGCGATCCCTCTCCGGAGGAAATCGCCGAGCGCATGGATTACCCGTTGGACAAGGTCAAGAAAGTGCTCAAGATCGCCAAGGAGCCTATCTCCCTGGAAACGCCCATCGGCGACGAGGAAGATTCCAGCCTGGGCGATTTCATCGAGGACAAGAAGGCCGTGGCGCCGGCCGACGAGGTGGTCAACACCAAATTGGCCGAGCAGATCGCCCAGGTCTTGTCCGATCTGACGCCGCGCGAGGAGCAGGTGCTGCGCAAACGCTTCGGAATCGGCGAGAAGAGCGACCACACCCTGGAAGAGGTCGGCAAGCTCTTCAATGTCACCCGTGAACGCATTCGCCAGATTGAGGCCAAGGCGTTGCGCAAGCTGCGCCACCCGGTGCGCAGTCAGCAACTGCGCTCGTATTACGAATCATAGCATGAACGTGTTTTTCACTCGCAAGGCAACCTCGGTTGCCTTATTTTTTGGCGCACTGCATCGGATCTGCCTGGCCTGCCTGGTCTGTCTCTTTCTGACCCTGCCGGCCCTGGCCCAGACCTGGCGGGTATCGGTGGCTGAGGTCCTTGACGGCGATACGCTGGTTTTGGCCACGGGAGACCGTCTGCGCCTGCGGGGCATTGACGCACCCGAAGTGCGCCATCGGGATAAGCCGGGGCAGTATTTTGGTCCGGAGTCGCGGAAAATTTTGACCTCGCTGGTCAAGGGTCGGGACATATTCCTGGACAGGGACGAGCTGGGGACCGACCGTTATGGTCGCCTGGTGGGAATGGCGCGGCTGGCTGACGGCCGGTTGATCAATCTGGTCATGATTGAACAAGGCGCGGCATTTGTTTATCCCCACACCTCGGACAAGGACAAGGATCTGGCCCAGCGCCTGCTGGCGGCGCAGGTGACGGCCATGCGACACGGCCAGGGATTCTGGCCCAAAATTCTTTCCATGCCGGCCGCGCACAAGTCCTATGTGGGGACCGTCAGCTCCAAGCGGTTTCACGCGCTGGGCTGCAGCAAGGGCCGCCAGGTCAAGAAGGCGAACCAGATCCGCTTTGCCTCTTTGTCCGAAGCATTTGCGGCCGGATATGCCCCGGCGCGCGAATGCACGCCATGGCCCAAGCATTAGGCTCCAGTCATCCTCAACGGAGAAATTCAGCGTGAAAGCGATCATTGTCGGAGCCGGAGAAGTCGGATTTCACATCGCGGGACGATTGGCAGCTGAAAAAAAGGACGTGGTGGTCATTGATCGCAACCCGGTCGTGCTGCAGCGCATTCTTGATCACATGGACGTTCAGGTGCTGGAGGGGTCCGGCTGCAGCCCTCAGATACTGAGCGAGGCCGGTGTCGCTGGCGCCGACATGCTGCTGGCCGTAACCGACAGCGACGAGATCAACCTCATGGCCTGCACCTTCGCCAACATGCTGGCTCCGGGGCTGACCAAGCTGGCCCGTATCCGCAACGACGAGTACACGGCCTATGGTCGGCAGTTGGCCATGGACATCGGTATCGGGGTCATCATCAATCCGGAAGTGGAGGTGGTGCGCACCGTCGAGCACATGCTGCGCGCGCCGGGGGCCGTGGACATCAGCGATCTGGGCAATGGCCGCATCAAACTGGCCGGAACGTGGATCGGAGCCAACAACCCGCTCGCCGGTCTCAGACTCAAGGACTTGCGTCTGAAGACAGGCGATTTGCGTTTGATCGTGGCGGCCATTGTGCGTGACGAAATCGTCATTGTCCCTGCCGGCGACGATGAAATCCGCGCGGGCGATCTGGTTTATTTTGTCTGCGAGGACAGCCAGCTGCGCGATGTCTTTTCTTTTTTGGGCGACCGTTCGACGCGCAAGACCAGTGTGCTGATCATCGGCGGGGGCAATATTGGTCTGCGTCTGGCCCTGAGTCTTGAAAAAAAGTCCATGCACGTGAAGCTGCTGGACAGAGATCCGGCCAGATGCACGGAATTGGCCGGTGTTCTTGAACGGACCGTGGTCTTGAACGGGGACGGCACGGACCAGGACGTTTTGCTTGAAGAAAACGCCGGCGGCATGGATGTGGTCGTGACCATGACCGGCAACGAGGAGAGCAACATCCTGGCATCGCTCTTGAGCAAGCAGCTCGGGGCGTCCCTGGTCATTACCCGCGTCAACAAGACCGAGTACATGCCCCTGGTGCGGACCATCGGTCTGGAGCATATCGTCAGTCCACGTCTGTCGGCCGTGAACAGCATTTTTAAATATGTGCGCAAGGGCGGGGTGCTTTCGGCGGTGGCCATCAAGGACGGGGCCGAAGCCCTGGAAGCGCTGGTCGGACCGGAGTCGTTACTGATCGACCGCTCGCTGATGGAGTTGGCCTTTCCCAAGGGCGTGCTGGTGCTGTGCATCATGCGCGGTGACAGCGTGGTCATTCCCGGTGGCCATGATGTGATACAGGCCGGGGACCGGCTGATCATTCTCAGCCTGGGCAAGTTCATTCCCACCGTGGAGAACATGCTGTCCGGGCAGCGGGGGCGTGCCTGATGCACTGGGCTGTGGCCTGTCATGTGACCGGGATGGTTCTTCTTTGCGTGGGTCTGAGCATGGCCTGGCCCCTGGCCTGGGCATTGTACTACGCGGACAGTTCCGTGATCCCGCTTGCCGAATCCCTGGGCCTGACAATGCTGATCGGGCTTGTTTTGCTGCTGTCCTTCCGCCGCCGCGCCCCTTTGGTCATCAACCACCGCGAAGGCATGGTCATCGTGACCATGGGCTGGCTGGCCTGCGCCCTGTTCGGGGCTTTGCCGTTTGTGTTGGGCGGCGGAGCCTCTTTCACCGATGCGTTTTTCGAATCCATGTCCGGCTTCACGACCACCGGATCGTCCATCCTGACCGATATCGAGGCCTTGCCCAAGGGACTGCTTTTCTGGCGCAGTCTGACCCACTGGCTGGGCGGCATGGGTATCATTGTCCTGACCATCGCCATTCTGCCGTTTCTGGGCGTGGGCGGCATGCAGCTCTACAAGGCCGAGGTGCCGGGACCCGTGGCCGACAAGCTGCAACCACGCATCAAGGACACGGCCATGAGCCTGTGGAAGGTGTATGTCCTTTTCACCGTGGCCCAGGTTGTTCTGCTGCGGGTCGGCGGCATGGACCTGTTCGAAAGCATCTGCCATGCCTTCGGGACCATGGCCACGGGCGGATTCTCGACGCGCAACGCGTCCATCGCGGCCTATGATTCCGCCTATATCGATTATGTCGTGGCCGTGTTCATGCTCCTGGCCGGGATCAACTTCGCCCTGCATTTTCAGCTTTTCCGGGGGCGTGGCCTGCCCATGTGGCGCAATCCCGAGTTTCGTTTTTTCGCGGTGCTGGTGTTCGTCCTGATCTGCGTGGTCACCCTGGCCACCCGGGGGCCGGTATACGACAATTGGTCCGATGCGCTGCGATTTGGTTTTTTCCAGGTTGCGTCGATCATATCCACCACCGGATACGCCACGGCTGATTACGAACTCTGGCCCGCCCTGACGCAAGGGGTTTTGTTGCTCGCCATGTTTGTCGGCGGATGCGCCGGGTCGACGTCAGGCGGAATCAAGGCCATGCGGATCATGCTGCTGTTCAAACATGGCTACCGCGAGCTTTTTCGTCTGGTGCATCCCCGGGCCGTGGTGCCGCTCAAGTTCGGTGCCAAGCAGGTCAAAGACGACGTGCTGGCCAGCGTCTGGGGATTTTTCATTCTGTTCTTGTTGCTACTTGTTGTGTCGAGCCTGGTCCTCACCGGTCTGGGTCTGGACGTGCTGACCGCCTTTACGGCTGTTTTGGCCTGCATTTCCAATATCGGCCCCGGGTTGGGCGAGGTTGGTCCGACCGATAATTTCAGCGGCATTCCGGCCCTGGGCAAGTGGGTCTTGACCTTGTGCATGCTCCTGGGTCGGTTGGAGATTTACACGGTACTTGTTTTGTTCATTCCGGAATTCTGGAGAAAATAGCCCTTGGGGCAAGGAGGCGACTATGTCCGCATGGATTGAGATGGGGAGATTCAAGGAGTTGGATGAGGCGGCCAAGGTAGAGGCCAACCGCTTGGCCGAGTACGCCCTGGACGTGGCCATGGACCCGTCCAAGGTTATCCGTTTCGAGGAGACAGAGGACGGTTTTCGGTTGGTCATCGACGAGGATCTGTACAAGTTTTACCAGGGCCTCTGATGCCGGCTGAAGACGTGGCCTTGCTGCGCCGGCGTTTTGTCGCGCTGTCGGCGCAGTACGAGGCCAGACTCGGTGAGCGGCGGGCGCACATCGTGCTCAAGCGCGATCACAGCCTGCGGGTTCATGCCCTGGCCACGGCCATTGCCCGGGCAGAAGCCGTGCCCGATCTCCAGCCGTACCGAATTGCGGCCCTGGTTCACGATATCGGACGATTCCCGCAGTTCGAGCAGTATGGCACGTACCGGGACGATCAATCCGCAGATCATGGCGATCTCGGGGCAGAGATGCTGGAGGGCGGTGATTTTTTGGATGGGATCGACGCCGGGCTGCGCTTGCTGGTGGCTACGGTCGTGCGCTTGCACAACAAGCGCGACGTGCCGGTTGGTCTTGACTCTCTGACGCATTCGGTGCTGACCGTGGTCCGGGACGCGGACAAGCTGGACATCGTCCCGGTGGTGCTTTCCAAGCTTCAACCCGGAGGCCCCAGGGACGAGGTGGTCACGCTCGGACTGCGCGACGCACCCGGCGGCTGGAGCCCGGACATTCTTGAAGCGGTGGAGAGGGGCGGCAATCCGTCGTATTCCGAACTGCGTTTCATCAATGATTTCAAGCTGCTTCTGGCGTCCTGGGGGCCGAAGCTGGTCCACGCCGCCAGCCGGAAGATGTACTTGCGGCGACACTATCTGGACCAGCTCTTTGCCCTGCTGCCGGAGAGCCGGGATTTTGGTCGGGTCAAAAAGATTTTGCTGGCCCGGCTTCAGGTCAGCTGACGCCAGAGCACTTCGTCCAGCATCGTGACAATGCGGCCATAGAGACCGCCGTAGCCGGGAAAGGAACCGAACAGTTCCTGCTTGCGGCGCTGTAGTAGCGGAGAGGCGCTGGATTCCGGCGAGGACGGCGAGGTGGCCAGAATGCGGCGCTCCTGCAGCAGATAGTCCTGAGCCTGGCGGCAGAATTCCCGGCAGGCGGTCAGGCAGTCCTGGCCGACCTCGTTCCAGTAGGCCCGGGCCTGTTCCGTGGCCGGGAGGTGGCGGGCCTGCCAGGTCAGGGCCAGCAGGAAATTGATGGGCGAGCCCGGCACGCCGCGTCGCCAGCCGAGCAGCCAGGGGGTGCGCCAGAAGAGCAGGAAATGATTCTGGCCGAAACCGACCAGCCGGCCAAGCAGGGAGTGAGCTTCGGCCAGGAGCGGGTCCGTCCACAGCGGTGCGTTGTGGCTCAGATTCCAACCCGGTACCGGTCCGGGATCGGAGATCCCCAGGAGCTGTGCCAGCAATCCGTTGGCCTGGGGTGAATCCGGCGTTTCCAGGTGGGCGTAGCTCAGTGTGAATTGCCCCTGTCCGTACGCTCCCCGCACCACGCACGGTTCGCCGACCAGCCGTCTGGGATCCAGGTTGATGCCGTAGAGTTTTTCCCACTGTTCGATTTCATCCGGGGCCACGCCGGACCAGTCCAGATCTGCGGCCCAGAAATCCGGACCCGGTCCGTCATAGCTGGCCAGGACTTCCAGGGGACAGCCCGGATCAGGCTGAAACTGCGATGGCCACCAGACCGGCAGATGCTCTTCATGGGCCGGCCCGTTTGCGCAGACCCGGCAACGCAGGTGTCCGCTGAAATTGGGCAGGCGGTCCCGGGCCGGCTTGCGCGACCAGGAACACAGATCCAGAAACGGCGTGCGCGCCTCCGAAGCCAGGGCCAGCCCCGCGCCTCCGCAAAAGCCGAGATACGTTCCGCCGTGCTGGATGTAGTTCCGGATGGCCTGACGGCCGTCCTCGGCCAGGGCCAGGGATTTGAGACGGGCCCAGCCGCCGGGGACAACCAGGGTCGTGGGCGACAGGTCATGGAGCAAACCTGCCCGGATCTGTTCGGCCCGCAGCACTGTCGGGGACAACCCCATCGCCTGCAGGGCGCGGATCAGGAGCAGCCCCCAGAGGTGCGATTCATCCCAGAGCAGGGCAATGGTCTTGTCTGCCGCATGGTCGGTACGGGTGGGTTCAGTCATGTCCGCCCCTGTAGCAGGCCGGGCCGTGGGCGGCAAGTCGGGCTTGATTTTTGACATGCCGGCCAGTACTCAACTGTGTTTCCACAGCGCCGGGCAATCCGGCGCTTTTGCCGCCAACAGCTCACTATCCGGAGTTTCACATATGGCCACTGAACCCCTTGCCAAGGGCTACGAGCCCGCAGACGTTGAAAAACGCTGGTTGGACTACTGGACCTCCCATCAGACGTTCACCCCGGACGCGGCCAAGGCGGCCTCGCACCCGGACAGCAATTACTCCATTGTCATCCCGCCGCCCAACGTCACCGGCGCCCTGCATATGGGCCATGCCCTGAACATCACCCTGCAGGACATCATGTGCCGCTACATGCGCCAGCACGGCAAGACCGTGCTCTGGGTGCCGGGCACGGATCATGCGGGCATCGCCACTCAGAACGTGGTTGAGCGCAAACTGATGGCCGGAGGCGTCAAGCGCGAGGACCTGGGTCGGGAAAAATTCATCGAACAGGTCTGGGAATGGAAGGAAGACTACGGCGGACGCATCCTGAACCAGATCCGCCGTCTGGGGGCCAGCGTGGACTGGACCCGCGAACGTTTCACCATGGACGAAGGCCTGTCCAGGGCGGTGCGCGAAGTTTTCGTCTCCCTGTACGAGCAGGGGCTGATCTACCGCGGCAAGTATATCGTCAACTGGTGCACGCGCTGCCACACGGCCCTGGCCGATGACGAGGTTGAGTACGCCCCGTCCAAATCCACCCTGTATCATTTGTCCTATCCCTTGGAGGACGGTTCCGGCTCCCTGACCGTGGCCACGGTCCGCCCCGAGACCATGCTCGGCGACACGGCCGTGGCCGTGCATCCCGAGGACGAGCGCTATCAGGCCATGATCGGCAAGCATGTTGTCCTGCCGCTGGTCGGTCGGTTGATCCCGATTATCGCCGACAGCTACGTGGACCGCGAATTCGGTACCGGCTGTCTGAAGATCACCCCCGCCCACGACATGAACGACTGGGAGCTGGGCCGCAAGTACGGCCTTGAGGCCATCGGCGTCATCGACGATCAGGGCCGCATGAACGACAATGCTCCGGAAAAGTACCGGGGCATGAGCGCGGCCGACTGCCGGACGGCAATCGTCGAGGACCTCAAAGCCTGCGGCGCGCTTCAGGCCGAGGAACCTTACGAAAACAAGGTTAACCAGTGCTACCGCTGCAAGACGACCATCGAGCCCTTTGTTTCCGAACAGTGGTTTGTATCGGTCAAGCCCCTGGCCGAGCAGGCCAGGGCTGCGGTGGAAGACGGCCGCACCACCATCTGGCCGGCCCAGTGGAACAAGACCTATTACAACTGGCTGGACAATATCCGCGACTGGTGCATTTCACGCCAGCTGTGGTGGGGACACCGCATTCCGGTCTGGACCTGTCAGGACTGCGGCGAAATTCTTGTCGCCCGTCAGGACCCAACGGCCTGTTCGTGCGGCAGCGCTCGACTCGTTCAGGACGAGGACGTGCTCGACACGTGGTTCTCTTCGGCCCTGTGGCCGTTTTCCACCATGGGCTGGCCGGAAAAGACAGACGAGCTCAAGGCTTTTTACCCGACCTCGCTCTTGGTCACGGGTTTTGACATCCTTTTCTTCTGGGTCGCGCGGATGATGATGATGGGACTCAAGTTCATGGACAACGTGCCCTTCAAGGACGTCTATATCCATGCCCTGGTCCGCGACGAGCACGGCAAGAAGATGTCCAAGTCCACGGGCAACGTCATCGACCCTCTGGCCATGATCGACAAATACGGCTGCGACTCCCTGCGTTTCACCCTGACCTCCTTTGCGGCCATGGGCCGGGACATCAAGCTGTCTGAAGCACGCATCGAGGGCTACCGCCATTTCATCAACAAAATCTGGAACGCGGCCCGTTTTGCCCTGATGCATGTCGACGGCTCCGAGCCCGAGTTTGATCCGGCGGCCATGACCGGCTTGCATCACCGCTGGATCCTGCACCGCCTGGAAGTGCTCAAAAAAGAGCACGCGGCCCAGATTGAGGGCTACCGCTTCAACGAGGCGGCCCAGGGCCTGTACGGTTTTGTCTGGCGCGAGTTCTGCGACTGGTATCTGGAACTGATCAAGCCCGAACTTTACGGCGAGGATGACGCGGCCAAGGCCAGGGCTCGGTCCTGCCTGGCGCATGTTCTGTCTGAGATCATGATCATTGCCCATCCGATCATTCCCTTTGTCACCCAGGAGATCTGGTCGTCCATTCCGTCTCTGGACACGGAAAGCCTGGCCCTGCGGCCCTATCCCCGTTTGCGGCCGGAGTGCGAGGATGATCGCGCCGTGGAGGACATGGAGTTTCTGCAGGGCGTGATCGTGGCCGTGCGCAATATCCGGGCCGAACTGGGTATTGCCCCCGGCGTGCAGCTGCCGGTGCTGATCCGGGCCGCTGGGGATGATCAGGCTTTCCTGACCGGACATGTGACCGAGATCGCGGCTTTGGCCCGGGTCGGTACCTTGACCGTTGCTCCGGACCTGACAGCGCCCAAGGGCTGCGCCTCGGCTGTGGTGCGTGGTTGTGAACTCTTCGTGCCCCTGGAAGGCGTGGTTGATTTCGAGGCGGAACTGGCCCGGTTGGACAAGGAAATCGGCAAGATCGCCAAGGAGCTGGACTTCGTGACCAAAAAGCTGGCCAATGAGAGTTTTGTCAGCAAGGCTCCGGCCGAGGTCGTGGCCAAGGAACAGGCCAAAGCGGCCGAATTTGCCGACAAGAAAGCAACCCTGGAGCAACTGCGCGGCAAGCTTCAGGATTTTCTGAATTGATCAATTTGGGAGGACTGCGGTGCAAGGGGAGTCCTTTCGTATTTTTTTAAACTATGAAGAATCAGTCGATATCTAGTCATAGAGAGATGTTACCCGAGAGAGTTTATTTTCCAAAGCTTCCGCTTTATGTTCGTTATTGGTACTTTGGACCACTTATAGCTACTTGCTTCTTTTTATATTCATTTTCTGGAATTCTATTGAGTAGTGGCTTGATTAAAGCGAAGTTAGAAATTGCTGCCGTTCCAGTTTTTTTAGCGTTTCTTGGATTTTTATCATGGTATATCCAGCCGCTGAAGATAACACTTGGCGAATATATATGTATTCATAGGAAAAAGCCGCTATCCAGTAAGTGCATTGATTACAGAGATATTGTTTCTATAGGTGCTGGAAGATTGAAATTGAAGAAAGGCGGTTATTCATGGCGATTGTTCGTAAATAGTTCTGAATTGGATGATATTTTTGATGATTTAATACAAAGAAAAGTTATTCATTTTGAAAATTTAAACGATCTTGTCGTGAGAGAAGATAAGGCTTATATATTCGATATTGTTCTCATTATTATGCTACATATTATTTGCTTTTTTTGTTTACGGGGGGAGTGTTTCCGAAGCTTTTCTTTCTTGGGTTCCAGAGTGGTTGTTGGATCTTTTGTTTATTCCTATTTTGTTTATTGTATACCCATTTTTTCGTTATGTTATTTTTAGGAAGAAAAATTGACGCTAAGTGTGATAATCTCAAGTTGTGCAGCATGGCTTTGCACAAATAGTTCGATTTCTGAATCAAAGAAATGTCTATAATCCTGGGTTGTTAAGAAGTATGCTTTTCGCAATATAAGTATGCTTCTAACTCAGCTTGTTGATAGGTGTTGAACTGATTTGGGAATGGAGCACGTTGAATTTTGAATAATTGTGGGCGATTCCCACGGAAAAGGAGCTGTGCATGGCCAAAGCTTATCTCATTGGTGCGGGTCCCGGTGATCCGGGCCTGATCACGGTCAAGGGGCAGTGCATTTTGCGCGACGCCGAAGTCGTCATTTACGATTATCTGGCCAACAAGACCTTTTTGTCCTTGTGTCGTCCGGACGCGGAAATCATCTATGTCGGCAAAAAGGGCGGGGATCACACCCTGCCCCAGGATCAGATCAATGCGCTGATCGTGGCCAAGGTCAAGGAAGGCAAGAACGTGGCGCGGCTCAAGGGCGGCGACCCGTACATCTTTGGCCGGGGAGCCGAAGAGGCCGAAGAGTTGCTGGAAGCCGGCCTTGACTTTGAGGTCGTGCCCGGCGTGACGTCGGCCGTGGCCGGCGCGGCTTATGCGGGCATTCCTCTGACCCACCGCAAATACGCCTCGTCCGTGTCGCTCATCACCGGCCATGAGGACCCGACCAAACCTGATTCGGCCCACAACTGGCCGGCCCTGGCCACGGCGGCCAGCACCCTCTGCTTTTACATGGGGGTGAAGAATCTGCCCTACATCACCGGCAAGCTGATGGAACACGGCATGCGTCCGGACATGCCGGCGGCCCTGATCCGCTGGGGCACAACGGCCAAACATCAGTCCTGGGTGTCCACGGTCAGCGAGATCCCGGCCATGGCCGAGCGAGAGGGCGTCAAGGCCCCGTCCATGCTGGTGGTCGGCGAGGTTGTCCAGTTGCGCGATACCCTGAATTGGTTCGAAAAGCTGCCCCTGCACGGCAAAGGCGTGGTCGTGACCAGGGCGCGGGAGCAGATCAGCGGCCTCAAGGGCACCCTGGAGCGTCTGGGTGCGGCCTGTTACGAATTTCCGACCATTACCATCCAACCCCTCAAGGATTACGGCCCGGTGCAGTTCGCCATCGAACACCTGCCGACCTACGACTGGGTCATCTTCACCTCGGTCAACGGGGTGCGCCACTTTTGGGCTCAGCTGGACGCCATGGGCAAGGATGCCCGCGCCCTGGGTTCGGTGCAGGTCGCGGCCATTGGTCCGGCCACGGCGGAGGCCCTTCGGGAGCGCGGCATTGTCGCGGATTTCGTTCCGCCCAAGTACGTGGCTGAGTCCGTGGTCGAGGGTCTGCTGGCGCGCGGCATCGAAGGTAAACGCGTCCTCATTCCCCGGGCCAAGGTGGCGCGCGAGGTGCTTCCCGAAGAATTGGCCAAGGTCGCGGGCCGCGTCGACGTGCTGCCGGTTTACGAGACTGTCCTGACGCAGGAGAGCGGCGAGGAGATCGTCGAGCTGCTGGAAAAAGGTCGGTTGCATTATCTGACCTTCTCCAGTTCATCGACCGTGGACAATTTTTTTGCCCTGGTTCCGGCCGATACCCTGCGCCCCTTTGTCGGCAAGCCGCTCAAGATCTGCTGCATCGGGCCGGTCACGGCCAAGACCCTGAACAATTACGGCTTCACCCCGGACATCATGCCCGAAGACTACACCATACCGGCCCTGGTTGAGGCCTTGGTTAAGGATTAGGACCGTGACCATTGCTCTGGGTGTTCTTGTTTCCGGCTCCGGTTCCAATCTGCAGGCCATCATGGACCGCATCGGTGACGGCTCGTTGGACGCCAGGATCAGCTTGGTCGTGGCCAACAAGCCCGATGTTCTGGGGCTCCAGCGGGCCAAGGAGGCCGGAATTGCCACGGCCTGCGTAGTGCATCGTGATTTCCCCGAACGCGAGGCCTTTGACCGCGAGTTGGTTCGCGTGCTGCAGGGGGCCGGGGTGGAGTGGGTGGCTTTGGCCGGATTCATGCGCATCCTGACCCCTGCCTTTTTGACCCCTTTTGCCGGCCGGGTGGTCAACATCCATCCGGCCCTGCTTCCGGCCTGTCCCGGCATCCACGCCCAGGCCCAGCAGGCCGAACACGGGGTGCGCCTGGCCGGATGCACGGTCCATTTTGTCGATGAGGAAATGGACCATGGTCCGATCATTATCCAGGCCGCCGTGCCCGCTTTTGCCGATGACGATGAGGCTTCTCTTGGCCGGCGCATTCTGGACTTGGAACACCGCATCTATCCCCAGGCCCTGCAATGGATCGCTCAAGGCCGTGTACATCTGTCCGGCCGCCAGGTTCTGGTGGATGATGCGCGCCGGGAATTTTCCGGGCCGTATTGGACCAATCCGCCCCTGGAACCGCCTTTTGACCGGTAGCTGCCTGCTGGAAAATCGAAATGCACAGGCCGTTCACCATGGTGAGATGCGCGGAAGCGAAAAATCCGGGACGCCTGGTCTGTGCGCCCTTCAGGGTATTTGACATACAGGCGGTCCGAATTTTTTGCTGACGCAAGGAATCGCAGTTTATCAATGGCTTGTTAGGAGGTCGCTATGCAGGAGTTTCATCTGACCCTGACCGATGCGGAAAAAAGTTTCTGCAAAAGCCTGATCCGTTGGGTCATGGCCAGCCATCTGGGGCAGCCCGGCGAAAAGCCGACGCTGGAATCGGCCACGCTGCAGGCCGAACTGGGCGCGTTCGTCACCTTGAAAAAGGACGGACAGCTGCGCGGCTGCATCGGCAATGTGGTCGGCAACGGGCCGCTCGTCGCAACCATTGAGCGCATGGCCCAGGCCGCCGCCTTTGAGGACCCGCGCTTTTCTCCGGTCACGGCCGAGGAGCTGGAGCAGCTGGAGATCGAGGTTTCGGTCATGGGCCCCTTGACCCCGTGCCCGAACCCGGAACTGATCGAAATCGGTCGGCATGGCCTGTATATCCGCAAATCCCTGCATTCCGGTCTGCTCCTGCCCCAGGTCGCGACCGAATGGGGCTGGGACCGCGAGACCTTTCTGGATCAGACCTGCGTCAAAGCCGGCCTGCCCAAAGGCTCCTGGCGCAAGCCCAAGGTCGAGCTCTGGTGGTTCGAGGCTGAAATTTTCTAGCAACAGCGGATTGCTACATATCCTTAAATATTGGAGTGAGGTATCCTATGCGCATTATTTTCTTTATCCTGAGCATGTGTCTTTTTTCCTCCCTGGCCTGGGCCGGACCCAAGGTGGCCCTGACCACGACCAAAGGAACCATCGTGCTGGAGCTTGACGCCGAAAAAGCGCCGGTTTCGGTCGAAAACTTTCTGGCCTATGTCAACGACGGGTTTTACTCCGGGACCATTTTTCACCGCGTCATCAAGGGCTTCATGATTCAGGGCGGCGGCATGGATCAGGGCATGGCCCAGAAGAAAGGGCGGGCGCCCATCAAGAACGAGGCGGATAATGGCCTGAAGAACGACAAATACACCGTGGCCATGGCCCGGACAAATGAGATTCATTCGGCCACGGCGCAGTTTTTCATCAATACGGCCGATAATGCGTTCCTGAATCACGGGACGCGTGATTTCGGCTATGCGGTTTTCGGCAAGGTGGTCGAGGGCCAGGACGTGGTCGACGCCATCGAAGCCGTGGCTACCGGAACCAAGGGCATGCACGGCGATGTGCCGGTGGAGGCCATTGTCATCGAAAAAGCGGAAGTGTTGAAGTAACGCGTGTCATCACGCTTGGACGAAGTGAGGGCGGTTTCCAACAGGAGGCCGCCCTTTTTTTGGTGTGCCCGGCAGGGCACACCCTTTTGAAGGTGCAATTCCTCTGCGCACCCGACAGGGGGACGCGTTGGCGGGACGGCCAGGGTGTCCACCGCGAGGTGAAATCTGAAGGAAGCCGCAGGCTAAGCCCTGGCTCGACGAACAGAAATCGTATCAGGCGGTCGCGCCGGATGAGAAGGCCAAT
>CAZYZA010000024.1:0-37739 GCA_964651415.1 uncultured Desulfovibrionaceae bacterium | reverse complement strand
CCTTGAACCTGCTGATTAAGAGTCAGATGCTCTACCAATTGAGCTATTGGCCCGCGTGCGCGAAGATTTTATACAAAATATGTCAAGGTGTTAGCTTGAAGCCACGCTTTTCCTCAACAACGAAGTGCCTATTACGGAGTTCCCATCCGGGCGTCAAGCAAAAAACTCGCGGCCTTCGATATCGCACCACTGCGCCCACCCGTTGGCTCGGGGTCTTGGTTCACAAGAGATACTTCACGCCTTCGCAGCCGGCCAAGGCCCTGGTCAGGGCGTCGAGCTGCTCCCGATTGTTCATGCGCATGGACACGCGGTACGTGACGTAGGACCCGTTGCGGGACACGCTGCCGGGCCGGAGTTCAGCCTCGAACCCGTGGGCGGCAATGATGTTGCAGATGCCGGCCAGGGCTTGATCCGTCCGGCAGGCAATGATCTTGTACTCCCAGTTGAGAGGAAATTCGAGTTCAGGTCGATTCATCGGGCCTCCTTGTTGACGGATGATTGCAGGGCCGCTAGTCGAGGTAGGCCAACATCCGTGAACGACTCCTTGGCCCAAGCTTTTTTGCCCCGTCAACATTTAATATGCATGCCGAGGTGCGGATGGAATCCATCCGGAAACTCTACCGCGTTGGGGCTGGCCCCTCCAGCAGCCACACCATGGGCCCCAAACTGGCCGCCGAACAATTTCGATCCCGCTGTCCGGGGGCTGCTTCGTTCAAGGTCACGTTATTTGAAAGCCTTGCCTCCACGGGCAAAGGGCATTTGACCGATCAGGCCATTGCGGCTGCCCTGGCCCCGCACCCCGTGGAATTCGTCTGGGAGCCGTTCCAAAGATTGCCGGAGCACCCCAACGCCATGACCTTCACGGCCCTTGACGACAACGGCCTGGAGTTGAACTCCTGGACCGTGTTCAGCGTCGGTGGCGGCGCTCTGCGCGACCAAACCATGCTCCCCCGGCCGCTCAAGGTCTATCCGTTGCAGGATCTGACCGAAATCATGGCCATCTGCCAGGACGAAGGCATGGCATACTGGGAGCACGTTGTCCGCCACGAAGGTTCGGAGATCTGGTCGTTCCTGGAAACCATCTGGACCGCCATGCGCGACTGCATGGAACGAGGTCTGACCACGGAAGGAGTTTTGCCCGGCGGTCTCGGTTTGGCGCGGCGAGCCTGTTCTTTCCATCAGAAAGCCGTGCTGGGCGGCAAGGAACTGCGGCGCACCGGGCTTCTGGCCGCCTATGCTCTGGCCGTTTCCGAAGAAAATGCATCCGGAGGAACCGTGGTCACCGCCCCAACCTGCGGGGCCAGCGGAGTACTGCCGGCAGTTTTGCGCTATCTGAGCGAGAGCATCCAGTCCCGTCCCCAGGCGATTCTGCAGGCATTGGCCACTGCCGGCCTCATCGGCCTGATCATCAAGACCAACGCGTCCATCTCCGGAGCCGAGGTCGGTTGCCAGGGCGAGGTTGGATCGGCCTGCGCCATGGCCGCGGCGGCCGCGGCCCAACTCATGGGCGGCACGGTGCGACAAGTCGAATATGCGGCAGAGATGGGCCTGGAGCATCACCTGGGCCTGACCTGCGACCCAGTGGACGGTTTGGTGCAGATTCCGTGCATCGAACGCAACGCCATGGCGGCAACCAAGGCGCTGAGCATCGCGCAAATGGTCCTGCTCTCTGACGGCTCCCACCGCATTCCCTTTGACGAAGTGGTCCGAGTCATGAAAGAGACGGGACACGATCTGCCCAGCCTGTACCGCGAGACGTCCCATGGGGGACTGGCCAAGGCGTACGGTCAACGTAAGGACAAAAAAGGATCCACGGCATGAAAAGAGACGAAGAGGATTTTGACGAGCTGCCATCTCCCCGGGAGGCCGACGAGCCCAACAGCCGGGCCAAAGAGCTCAAGCTCTTCACCATGTGTCTGAAAAAATTCATCAAGAAAATTTTTCACCACATGGTGGCCACGCGTTTTTCCTCCTGGAAAGAACTGGCCATTCACGATCAGGACGGAATGGTCTACCCGATCTACAATTACGTGATCGACGCCTCCGACTCCAAGCTGCGCCAGGCGTATCAAGGGTACGGGCTCGAAATCGAAGGCGGCGGAACCCTGCTGGCCGACCTTTCCGTCTCTGCCATCCTGGAAGAGGAAGGCGCCATTGGACTTGAGTTCTATCTCTATGAAACAACGTCCATTGTCCCCTATGTCTGCGACGACTACGAGGCCATTGAAAACGAAACTCCGGACATGTCCCATTTCAGGCGGATCAATCACGCCGATTTTGAGGCCCTGTACGACGAGCTCAAAAACAGCAATATTTTTGACGATCTGTACTACGAACTCAACAAGTCCATCCTGCTCATCGAATTGTCGGAAAAAGAGAGCCAGGCCCAGATCAAACTGGACAGCCTGCGCATCATCACCGGCATTTTCGCCCGGGCCAAGTCCGTTTCCAACCTGAACACAATCACCAACACCGACATCAAGGAATTCAAGCTCGACTTCACCGTCGGCGAACGCAAGTTTTCCCTGGTCATCCTCAACGGACATGATTCCGCCAATCTTCCGGTCTATTCTTCGGTGCTGACCATGCCCGAGTACAAATCCATCGCCCAGTACATCGACCTGGATTCCCTGTATGAAAAGCTGGTCAAGGTTCTGAGAAGCAAGAACGTCAATGACCCGGAAATGGTGCTGTTCGAGGCGCTCAAGCCTTACGACCGCAGCGTGTATCCCCCTGTCGCCGATCTTGTCCGCTAGGTGAAACGAATACCTCTTTTCTTGACCCGGCGCATTCCGAGGATATAGGGATCAACTTGAAGCCTTGTTCGGGAGATTCCCGATCTTTCTCCACTACGCAACTCAGGAGCAAAGCATGTACAATCGACAGATCATTATTGTTGTAGCCGTCCTGCTTCTTGCCGGCAGCAGCCTTCTTACATCCTGCGCATCCAGTCGTTCCGGGCAGGTATATTCGCGTGACCAGGCACGGCAGGAAATGCGGGTCCATTACGGCACGGTCCGGGAAGTCCGCCCCGTTCGAATTGAAGGCACCCAGAGCGGCGCCGGCGTGGTGGCCGGTGGCGTGGCCGGTGGCGTGCTCGGCAGCCAGATCGGCGGAGGCTCGGGCCGGGTTGTCGGCGGCGTGCTCGGCGCATTGGGCGGCGCGGCCGCCGGCGCCATGATCGAAGAAGGAGCCACCAGGAAGGGCGGTCTGGAAATCACGGTCGAGCTCGACAACGGCGAACTGCTGACCATTGTGCAGGAAGACGACATGACCTTCTACACCGGCGACAGAGTCCGCGTGCTGCGCAGCAACGACGGTTCATCGCGAGTCCAGCGCTAGCAGACCATTTTTCCAAGGAGACGCTCATGGATTTACACCTTGTGAAGATCAATAATCCTGATTCCCTGAACCTGATCCTGGGCATGTCCCACTTCATCAAGACCGTGGAAGACGTGCATGAGGCGGTGGTCAATACCGTACCCGGAGCCAAATTCGGACTGGCATTCTGCGAGGCCTCGGATGCCTGTCTGATCCGCACCTCGGGCACTGATCCGGATCTGATCGCCCTGGCCCAGGAAAACGCCCTGGCCATTTCCGCCGGGCATTCGTTCATCCTCTTCATGCGAGACATGTTTCCCATCAACATCGTCAACACCATCCAGAACGTACCCGAAGTGGTCAGGCTGTTCTGCGCCACAGCCAACCCGCTGCAGGTCATTGTCGCCCAGACCGACCAGGGCAGGGGCATTCTGGGCGTGGTTGACGGCTACGCCTCCAAAGGGGTCGAGACCGACGCGGACAAGGAAAAACGGTCACGCTTTCTGCGGGCCATCGGCTACAAATTCTGAATGTCCACGTCACCTGATCTCTCTTGCCCCAAAATCCTGGTGGTGGACGATGATCCCTTCATCCGCGCCACCACCAGAACGATCCTCAGCGCGCAGAACTATGAAATCATCGAAGCTGGCCACGGCCGGGAAGGGCTGGAGCTCTTTCTGGCCCACCAGCCGTCCCTGGTGATCATTGATCTGAAAATGCCGATCATGAACGGCCTGGAGCTTTTGTCCCGGCTGTCGGACGCCATTGCCCTGACACCGGTCCTGGTTGTTTCCGGCGAGGGCGGCCTGGATGATGCGGTCGAAGCCCTGCGCCTGGGAGCCTGGGACTACCTGGTCAAACCCATCGTCTCGCCGACGGTACTGCTTCATGCCGTGGGCAAGGCCCTGGAACGCGCCGCCCTGATCCGTGAAAACGAGAATTACAAGCTGAATCTGGAGCGCCAGGTGCAGGAACGCACCCGGGAATTGCAGCAGGCCAACCAGGAACTGGAACACCAATTTCTGAAACAGCAGAAGCTGGGCATCATCGGCACCTTGGCCGGAGGCATGGCCCACGACTTCAACAACATTCTGTCGTCCATTGTGTTTTCGACCGAACTGATCCGCGAATCCGTTCAGGCTAACGAACCGCCGGAGAATGAAGACCTGGACCGGATCATGCGGGTTTGCCGGCGCGGCACGTCGCTTATTCGCAGCGTTTTGCATTTCACCGGCAAAATGCACGAAGAATTCATATACTTTTCCATTCGGGACACCCTGCTGGAAACATTGGACATCGTCTGTCAAACCACGGCCTTTCGCGTCAAAATCGTCCAGGACATCGACCCCGACCTGGGCAGCCTGTTCGGCGACCCTGTCCACATGCAGCAGATTGTCATGAATCTCATGACCAACGCCATTCATGCCGTGGCCGATACGGATGCGCCGCAAATAGAAGTGGCCGCCCGATTGCAAACAGCCCCCGATCCCGATCTGCTGATAACCGAACCCGGCAGCGCCCTGGCGGTCATTACCGTCCGGGACAACGGACACGGCATTTCCGAATCCAATCTGCCCAGGCTCTGCGAACCTTTTTTCACCACCAAGAATCCCGACGAAGGCACCGGACTTGGCTTGTTCGTGACCCAGAAGATCGTCAAAAGCCTGCGCGGAAACCTGCGTTTCTTCAGCACTCCGGGCCAGGGAACAACGGTCAGGGTCTGTCTGCCCTCACAACCCCTGACAATCCACGACCCGGCAGCAATATCGACATGAGATCATGCACGCATATCCGGAGGTACTACAATGGAACATGTTGACATTCTTATTATCGGACAAGGCCCGGCCGGACTTTCGGCAGCCATTTACACGGCCCGCGCCGGCATGCGCACCCTGATCCTCGGTTGCGCGCCCAAGGTGGCCGGAGACTACGATATCGACAATTATTTCGGATTTACCGAGACCATATCAGGAAAGGACTTGATCGAACGCGGCAAGATTCAGGCCGCCAAATTCGGGGCGGACATCCGCTGCGACCGTGTGCTTGGCATCCATCAAGACGATACGGGCGCCTTTGTCGCCAAGACCGAAGACAAGGAGATCGAGGCTTCGGCCATCATCCTGGCCACAGGGGTGTCACGCATCAGACCCGGCATCTCCAACTTGAGTGATTACGAAGGCAAGGGCGTGTCCTACTGCGTGAGTTGCGACGGTTTCTTTATGCGCGGCAAACCGGTTGTGGTGGTCGGTGAAGGAAACTTCGCCGCCAACCAAGCTCTTGAATTGCTGCAATACACTCCAAATGTGAAAATCTGTTCCCAGGGCAAGGAGCTGTCCATCAGCGAGGAGTTCCTCAGCCGCCTGGAAGAAAACAATATCCCGGTCCTGGAAGAAAAAATAACCACTTTGGCCGGGGAAAACGGACTGGAAGCGGTCAAGCTGGAATCCGGCGATCAAATCGATGCCCAGGGCCTCTTCGTGGCCATGGGTCAGGCCTCGTCGAGTGACTTCGCCTACAGCCTGGGCCTGCTGCGTAACGGACAGTTCATCGACACGGACCGGGATCAGAAAACCAATGTCGCCGGGATCTTCGCGGCCGGGGACTGCGTCGGCCGATTCCTGCAGATCAGCGTTGCCGTGGGCGAAGGTGCCCTGGCCGGTCGCGCCGCCATCAGCCACGTCAAGGACCGCCGACGAAGTCTCCTTGACAAAGACAAGGGCTAGGACATAACAACCCCAATCCGTCACACACGGGCCAATAGCTCAGTTGGTAGAGCCCCCGGCTCATAACCGGATGGTCCCAGGTTCGACCCCTGGTTGGCCCACCATTCACACACAAAAAAGCCCGGATTTCCGGGCTTTTCCATTTATCCGGCAAGACCGAAGCCACGCCTTGTTCGACGAGGGGGCCGGAAAGCCCCCTGGCTTCACTCACTCCTCCGGTTCGGTGCTGTAGGTCCGGATGGAGGCGATCTCCTCCCAGCCATAGTATGTGTTCACGGACACACCGTCCTCTTTCTCGGTCACACGCAGGAAGTCCGTGCCCAGAAACAGCACGGCCTTTTCGTAAACACGACCTTCATTGATCTGGATTTTCAACCCTTTGCGCAGTTTGCGCGAAAGAGTGCCATGCAGGGGCATGGACGCGTATTCCACCACTTTTTCCAGACAGCTTGTGTTCATCAATCCTCCACTGTTTACACGGTTGCATGGGCTATCACCACTGCTCACTGCCGCCAGAGCATCCGGCCGAAAAAATGGCCAGAGGCGGGCTGAAAGCAGAGACGGCAATTCCATCTACAGAGACGGTCAAGCGACTCAGGTCCGCCGATGAAAAACAGACCGTCCCCTCACCGAATTCCAACTCGACAGGGCCGGCCACCGTACGCGTATCGTCACACGGATGACGACGCATCGGCGGTGCGACACGCCGCCTGCGACCGGTTTCCAAGGTCAGGTCAAAACTGTGGGCAGTGGTCCGCACGCCCAGCAGACTGCCGTTTTCATTGAAGCGCAGGGAATTGATATCGCCGTTCACGCCGACGGCGTCAGGGTCCCAGGCCGAGATCCTGCCGATCGGCGTGGGTACGGACCACGGCGCGGACGGCTCCACGGACCGAATGGCTCCGCAATCGTAAAAGGAAACTCCGATACGCACCGGCAAGGTGCCCAAGGGGCTGGGTATATCGGCGATCTGCTCCGGCCAGAACGTCAGACTGCGCAGGGTGCCGTTGGGACCGAAATAAATGGCCAGAATCATGGCCTCCAACGGTCCAAAGGGTGTTTCCAGAATCAGGGATTCGGCCAGGCGGCATTCATCCTCCTGCGCCCAGTAACCGCTCAGCGTTCCGTTCAACGGAAACACGCGTTTCAGCGCTCCATCCGGGTACAGCGTAATCTGTTCCGCCGGCAGCAGGCCAAGCGGCGTCGACACCATAGCCTGCTCCTCAAGAGGAAGCGTGCGAATCATGCCGTTTGGATAGAAGAGAATAGCCGGCAACTGCCTTTTGCGCAGCGTATTGGCCGTATATTGGGGAACCACGACACCCACTGGTGTCGACAAGGGGCAGGCCCTGGCCGCGATGCAGGATCGCACCGCGCCGTCAGCATAATACTCGACATGGGGCAAGGCTTCGACGGACCCGAAAGGGGTGTGAATGATCGGCATGGCAATCTCCTGTGCCAATGCTAAGCAGAAGACATGCCGGAATTAAAATAATTATATGTCAGCTATTTATGAAAACAAAACCTACAAGTTGCGTACAAATTCGTAGGAAGCGACAAGACGAAATCGTCAGACCGGCACAAACCGGAGCCGGCACGATCCCGACAAACAGCTGCCTGCTGCCAAAGGAATGAACAGCAGTCAGAACTTTCTCCATGCTTGCGTCATTCCCCCCGCCGACGCTGTGTGAAATCCCCCAACCCGCACTGCTCCAACCTGCAAGACCTGGATACGAAAACTCCAACGTGCTGAATTTTAATAAAGACGATCAACTCCCAACATTGGCATGATTCGCGCTTGAAGAGGGCAAAAGAATTCATCCAGGAGGACGTATGGGACCCACCCCAGAGGTTTTGGAAAAATTTCGGAAAAAAGCGGAAATCGTCTCGGCCATTGTCTCGGAAGTGGACTCCATGGCCCAGGCCATCGCCTATACCGTTGATCTGTGCGATCAGAAGGACGCCTGTCAGTTGCTGATGAGCGGTTGCGAGGAGTCGTTGTCGGGCCGGGGCAAGGATCTGTGCGAGCTGAAAGAATGGGGCAAGATCATTGCCGCCCCCGGACTGAATGAGTCCGATCTGAGCGCGCTGACCAAACAGGCCGGTCCCAAGGGGATCTCCGTTATCAAGGACGGCATGCGCGGCCATCTGGCCGGCATCGACATCGGGTTCTCCGTGGCCGACTGGGGTATCGCCGAAACCGGTTCCCTGGTGCTCGAGTCTTCCAGCGAGGAGCTCCGTCTGGCGACCATGGTCAGTGAGATTCATGTCGCCGTCATCCCCAAATCCAAAATCCGGGCCACGGCCGAAGATTTGTATGCCGAACTCAAGGGCTACATGAATCAGAAGCCCAACTACCTCGCCTTTGTCACCGGCCCGAGCCGTACCGCCGACATTGAACGCGTTCTGGCCCTGGGCGTGCACGGCCCCCTGGAACTGCACATCCTGATTCTGGAGGACAAATAATGCAGCAGGCCAAAAATCTCGCCGAATACAACAAGGAACTGCGCGAAGCCCTGGACAACACCTTTCTGCGCGGAGCCATGGAAAAATTCGCCACGGCCTATCCCGTGGGCCGGGCCAATGCCTTTCGCGACTACGATGTGGCGGAATTGATTCAGGCCGTTGTCGAGGCCAAGGACGCCGGCATCCCCAAGCTGGACCAGCTCTACCAGCAGTTCAAGGCCAAGGCCGAAGCCAACGGCATCAAGGTCCACCTGGCCAAGACCGGTGACGAGGCCAACGAAATCATCGCCCGCATCGCCAGGGACAACAACTGTAAAAAGATCGTCAAATCCAAATCCATGACGGCCGAGGAAACCCTCCTCAACCACCGTCTGGAAAAGGACAATCTTGAGGTGACCGAAACCGATCTGGGCGAATGGATCATCCAGCTGCGCAAGGAAGGCCCGAGCCACATGGTCATGCCGGCCATCCACCTTTCGCGCTACCAGGTCGCGGAGCTCTTTTCCCAGGTCACCCAGCAGGATCAGACCACGGACATCCAGCGTCTGGTCAAGGTCGCCCGCCGTGAGCTGCGCCAGAAATTCGCCGAGGCCGACATGGGTGTCAGCGGTGCCAATTTCGCCATTGCCGAGAGCGGAACCATCGGCATTGTCACCAACGAGGGCAACGCCCGCCTGACCACGACCCTGCCCCGGGTGCACGTGGCCCTGGCCGGCATCGAAAAGCTGTGCGGCAGTCTGGATGACGCCCTCAAGTCCCTGCGCGTGCTGACCAAGAACGCCACAGGCCAGGCCATCACCTCCTACGTTACCTGGATCAGCGGCGCCACGGAATGCCAGACCGCTCCCAACGGCAAAAAGGAAATGCACATCGTTTTCCTCGACAACGGCCGCAGCGAAATGGCCAAGGACCCGCTCTTCTCCCAGGTGCTGCGCTGCGTTCGCTGCGGAGCCTGCGCCAATGTCTGTCCGGTCTACCGCATGGTCGGCGGACATCAGATGGGCCACATTTACATCGGGGCCATCGGCCTCATCCTGACCTACTTCTTTCACGGCAAGGACAAGGCCCAGAACCTGGTGCAGAACTGCATCAACTGCGAAGCCTGCAAGCACATCTGTGCGGCCGGTATCGACCTGCCGAGACTGATCAAGGAAATCCACGCCCGCATCATGGATGAAGACGGACATCCGCTGCCGTCCCTGCTGCTGGCCAAGCTGCTCAAGAACCGCAAGCTCTTCCACACCTTCCTGCGCACGGCCAGGATGGCTCAGCGTCCCCTGACCGGCGGCACGCAGTATATCCGCCACCTGCCCCAGATCTTTGCCAAGGATCACGGGTTCAAGGCCCTGCCGGCCATTGCGGCCAAGCCCTTCCGCGACCGCTTCGAGGAACTGAAGCCCCGCGTGTCCGCACCCAAATTCCGCGTGGCCCTGTTCTCGGGTTGCGTCCAGGACTTTGTCTATCCGGAGCAGATGGAAGCGGCGATGAAGGTCCTGGGAGCGCACGGCGTGGATGTGGATTTTCCCATGGAGCAATCCTGCTGCGGTCTGCCCCTGCAGATGATGGGCGAGAAAAAGGCCTGCATCGACGTGGCCCGGCAGAACATCGCGGCCATGGCCGGCAATTACGACTACATCATCACCTTGTGCGCGTCCTGCGCCTCGCACCTCAAGCACAACTATCCCTTCCTGCTGGGCGAGAACGACGCCGAGGCCAAGCAGTTCGCGGCCAAGGTTCTGCCCTTCTCGGCCTTCATGGTCGATGTACTCGGGGTCACTGCGGACAAGTTCAACCAGACCCACGAACGGGCCACCATGCACGCCCCCTGCCATCTCTGCCGGGGCATGGGCGTGGTCGAGCAGCCCAGACAGCTTCTGGCCCTTGGCGGATACGAATACGCCCAGGCCGAACAGGAGCAGGTCTGCTGCGGCTTCGGCGGCACGTACTCGGCCAAGTTCCCGGGAGTGTCCGAGCAGATTCTGAAGAACAAGCTGACCGACGCCGGTCGCACCGGGGCCGAGGTTCTGGTCACGGAATGCCCGGGCTGCATCATGCAGCTGCGCGGCGGCGCGGAAAAAAACAAGTCCGGGTTCGCCGTGCGCCACATGGCCGAAGTCCTGGCCGATCACCTCAAATAACCTGCGGGCCGGAATTTCTTCCGGCCCGTTCCATTTCTCTCCTTGCGCACGCCGGGGGCATTCCATCTGGGATGCCCCCGGCATTCTTTACGGCCCTGCAGGGCGATTCCCTGCCTTGCGTCCCGGAGGCGATCATATTATGGCTTCGCCACCTTGCCTTCCGGGCGTCCGGAAGACAGGCAAATCAAGACATCACTTCCCCTCCCTCGACCACTGACCTCACCCACCACCGCCAAGGTCCACTATCCTTGCGGACACCGGCTGGGCGTCCACGGTCCGGAACACGGAAAAAGGAGATATCATGGGACTGAGCATCGGCATCGTGGGTCTGCCCAACGTGGGCAAATCCACTCTTTTCAACGCCCTGACCAAAGCGCAAAACGCGGAAAGCGCCAACTATCCCTTCTGCACCATCGAGCCGAACAAGGCCGTGGTGCCGGTGCCTGATCCGCGCCTGTTCAAATTGCAGGAGCTGGTCGGCTCCCAGAAGCTGATCCAGGCCACGGTCGATTTCATCGACATCGCCGGGCTGGTCAAAGGGGCGAGCAAGGGCGAGGGCCTGGGCAACCAGTTCCTGGCCAATATCCGCGAGTCCGACGCCATCCTGCACGTGGTGCGCTGTTTCGAAAACGACGACGTGATCCATGTCGATGGATCCATTGATCCTGTCCGCGACATCGAGGTCATCGACACGGAACTGATCCTGGCCGACCTGCAGGCCGCGGAACGCAAGGCCGACCGCCTGTCCAAGCAGCTCAAGGGCGACAAAAAACTCGGCCCGCAGCTGGACCTGCTCCAGAAACTCATCGCCCATCTGAACGAGGGCAAGCCGGCTTCGGACCTGGAAGAACTGAAAACCGATCTGGGCCGGGACCTGCTCAAGGATCTGCTGCTCATCACCTTCAAGCCGGTCATTTTCGGCATGAACGTCGATGAAGACGGCCTGGCCGCCGACAACCATCATGTGACAAGGGTGCGGGAGCTGGCTGCCGCGCGCGGCAACCGGGCGGTCAAGATTTCGGCCCGTATGGAAGAGGAGCTGGTCGGTTTGTCACCCGAAGAAGCGCAGGAATTTCTGGCCTCCTACGGGGTGGAGGAGTCGGGCCTGGATCTGATCATCCGCACGGGCTACGAAATGCTCGGCCTGTGCTCCTACTTCACGGCCGGCCCGAAGGAAGTGCGGGCCTGGACGGTTCGTCAGGGCTGCAAAGCCCCCCAGGGCGCGGGCGTCATCCACACGGATTTCGAACGCGGCTTTATCCGGGCCGAGGTCATCGCCTACGACGACTATGTCCGTCATGAAACCGAGGCCAAGTGCCGGGCCGCCGGCGTGCTCCGGGTCGAAGGCAAGGAATATGTCCTCAAGGACGGCGACGTGGTCCACTTCCTGTTCAACGTATAGGAATCATTGATGCTGGAAAACATCGACGTCATCCTCTGCAAACCCAAGTTTCCGGAAAATGTCGGGTCCGTGGCCAGGGCCTGCCTGAACATGGGTTGCGGCCGGATCGTGCTGGTCAATCCGTGGAACTGGGACCCGGACAAGGCCCTGCCCTTGGCCACCCACCACGCCGCTCATCTGCTGGACAGCATCCGCATCCACCAGACCCTGGCCGAGGCCCTGGCGCCGTACAGTTTTTCCTACGGCACCACGGCCCGCACCGGTGGATGGCGCAAATCCATCCAGACGCCGGAGGAAGCGGCCCCGCGCATCATCGATCAGCGCAACAACGGCGGCAGGATAGCCATTGTCTTCGGACCCGAGGACAAGGGGCTGACCAACGACGAAACAGAACTGTGCAACCAGCTCCTGACCATCCCCACCACCGAAAACCTGACCTCCCTCAACTTAAGTCAGGCCGTGATGGTCGTGCTCTATGAGTGTTTCAAAAACGCCCAGACCAAGCCCTTTAAAGTGGCCGGGTACCCTCGGGAGCGCTACATCAACACCGAAGAGCGCGAACTGCTCTTCACCCAACTGCGGACCACCCTGATCGATATCGACTTCCTCAAAGCCGACAACCCGGACTATTTCATGCTGCCCATGAAACGGTTCTTCAACCGGGTCAACCCGCGTCTGAACGAATACAACCTGCTGATGGGACTGTGCCGCCAGATGCAACGCATCGTGCGCATGGCCAAGGGGAATAAGGCGTAGGGACGAACCAATCCCGCGTTTTTTGTAGGGGCGAAAAATTTTTCGCCCCTACGACGCATCGCCAATGCGTCCACGCCCCGCCGATGTCACGATGGTCCGCACGGGCGACCAATGGATTTGGGCAGACACGCAGGTCAGGGCAGACACGCAGGTCTGCCCCTACGGATGGCATAACCATTACCGCCACCCCATAACGCATCGTCCATGATCCGGCCCCCGTAGGAGCGGACCTATGTGTCCGCCCTGCCCGACCCGACGATGAATCGCCCCGGCGTCCACCCATCACCCATGATCTCATTTTGTACGGGCGAAAAATTTTTCGCCCCCACGCGCCTTGCCATCTCCACACGAAATATGTACGGGATTCTGTACATACAGGAGGCCACTCATGAACGCCATCACCTATACCAATGCCCGCGCCAATTTGGCCCAGACCATGACCCAGGTCTGCGAGGACCACGCACCGATCATCATCACCCGGGGCAATGACCAGTCGGTGGTCATGATGTCCCTGGAGGATTACACGGCGCTGGAGGAGACGGCCTATCTCCTGCGCAGCCCGAAGAACGCGGTGCGCCTGCTCAAGGCCATCTCCGAACTCGAATCCGGTCAGGGCCGGGAAAGAGCGTTGACGGAATGAAACTGGTCTTCTCCGAAACCGCCTGGGAGGATTACCTCTATTGGCAAAAGACGGACCCCAAGACCCTGGCCCGCATCAACCAACTCATCCGCGAAGCCTGCCGCCAGCCATTCGCGGGCATCGGCAAGCCCGAACCCCTCAAACACGCCCTCAAAGGGTACTGGTCCCGCAGAATCAACGACGAACACCGCTTCGTCTACAAGGCCACGGAAGAGGCCCTGCTCATCGCCCAGCTTCGCTACCACTATTAGGCAAAGGACGCGCAACAGCCATGGCCCGCGATCCGCATTTCTGTTGGGCGAAAAATTTTTCGCCCCTACATGGCCCTGGCATCCATGCCCCGCCGATGTCACGGTGGCCCGTACGGGCGGCCAATGGAAAACGGGCCGAAAAAAACAGGGCAGACACGCAGGTCAGGGCAGACACGCAGGTCTGCCCCTACGGACGGCGTAACCATTACCGCCGCCCCACGACGCATCGTCCATGATCCGGCCCCCGTAGGGGCGGACCTATGTGTCCGCCCTGCCCGACCCGACAATGAATCACCCCGGCGTTCACGCATCGTCCATGATCCGCATTCTGTAGGGGCGAAAAATTTTTCGCCCCTACGATATGAACCATCGTCAATTCACGAAATCCTGTAGGGGCGGACCTGTGTGTCCGCCCTGGCCGCCCTGCCAATGAACAATGGGCAGACACGCAGGTCAGGGCAGACACGCAGGTCTGCCCCTACGGATGGCGTAACCATTACCGCCACCCCACGACGCATCGTCCATGATCCGGCCCCGTAGGGGCGGACCTATGTGTCCGCCCTGCCCGACCCGACAATGAAACACCCCTGCACCCACGCATCATCCATCATCCAATTTTGTAGGGGCGAAAAATTTTTCGCCCCTACGGCCAATGGCCCCGGCATCCACCCATCACCTACAATCCGCATCATCCGTCCCTCATGGCCAAACCCAGACGTCTGATTCCTTCCTCGATGACGTCCTCTGTGTTTGATGCGAAATTCAGGCGCAGACAGGCCTCGCCTTCGGCCGGGTCGAGGTGGAAATTTCCACCCGGTGCGAAGACCACGCCCCGTTGGCAGGCCCGGGGCAGCAGGTCCGAGGCCCGCAAATCCGGCGGCAGGTTGACCCAGATGAACAACCCTCCCTTCGGCCGCAGCCAGGTGGCTCCTGCGGGCATGTGCCGTTCCAGGGCCGCCAGCATGGCGTCGCGCCGCTTGCGGTAGACTGAGCAGGATCGCTGCAGATGAGCCTGATAGCGGCCTACGGATACGTACGCTTTGAGCGTTCGCTGGATCAGGTTGCTGGTGGCCAGGTCATGACAGCGTTTGGACCGCAGCAAATGGTCATAGACCGGTCCGTCAGCGACGACAAAGCCCACCCGCAGGCCCGGAATGAGCATTTTGGAAAAGGTGCTGACGTAGATGACCCGGCCGTCCGGGTCGAGGGATTTGAGCGTCGGTTGAGCATGGCCCTCGTAGCGGATGTCGCCGACATAATCGTCCTCCAGAATGGGCACGTCGAAACGGCCGGCCAGACTGATCAGTTGTCGGCGGCGATGCCCGCTCAGACACGTGCCCGTGGGGTTGTGAAAATTGGGGATCGTATAAATCAGACCGGGCTTGTGGCGGGTCAGGACCGCCTCCAGTTCGTCCAGATCGAGACCCTCGTCGTCAATACCGACGCTATGAATGCACAGGCCCCTGGCCCGGAACACGTCCAGGGCTCCGGCATAGGTCGGACGCTCGACAACGACCGCGTCGCCGGGCTGCAGGACCAGTTGCGCGACCAGGGACAGGGCCTGCTGGGACCCGGCCGTGATCAGAATGTTGTCGGCCCTGGTCTGCATGCCCTGGCTGGCCAGGACCTGGGCCAGGGTGTCGCGCAAGGGCAGATACCCTCCGATCTCGCCGTATTCCACGGCCGCGGTCCCGTCGCGGCGCAGGACCTGATTCATGATCCGCCGGAACTCATCCAGGGCGAACAGACGGGGATCACAGGCCCCGCCGTCCAGGGCGATCCAATCCGTTTGCCGGCTGACCTCGGGCAGGTAGGCGCTCATGGCCTCGGCACCCTGATAGCGCAGCCGGTTCTGCCAGGCCGGCCACTGTCCGGCGGGAAGCGGCTTGCTCCGTCCACCCGGACTGGGCGGCAGGACATAGCAGCCGCTGCCCTGTCGGGGGCAGACCAGACCTTCGGCCGTCAGCTCCCCATACGCCGACTCCACCGTGGCCCGGTTGACGCCAAGAGCCGCAGCCAGAACACGAACTGCGGGCAGACGGCTGCCGGGCCGCAGATACCCGGCCATGATGCTGTCCCGAAAATTGCGGCTGATCTGCCGGTACAGCGGTTCGGCGGACTGAAAATCCAGCGGGATGCGCATAAGGTCCCCTCTCAGAATTGGACTGGTGTCTTTAGGCCTGAATTGCCCCTTCCAACAGGGCCAATTTACTTCTAGTTGAAGCCCACCAGCAGCACAAGGAGAGCAGTATGGCCATGTCCCGTTCCGCCCAAGGTTTCAGCGTTGCCCTGACCAGCGCCATTTTTCTGTCCACGACATCCATTTTCATCAGCCATCTGGTCACCGAGTTCGCCATGCCGCCCCTGGTCCTGGCCTGCTGGCGCAATATCGTGGTCGTCGGCACGCTGGTGCCGCTGATGTTGCTCCTTAAACCCGGACTGTTGCGCATCAGTGCGTCCCATCTGCCCTTCATGGCCGTCTTCGGCCTGATGCTGGCCGGCTTCAACGGGCTGTGGGTCCTGTCCGTGGCCAACAACGGCGCGGCCGTGGCCACGGTCATGGTCTACTGCTCGCCGGCCTACACCGTTTTGCTGGGTTGGAAATTCCTGGGAGAGCGTCTTGGCTGGGGCAAGGCCGTGGCGGTGGTGCTGTGTCTGGGCGGCTGTCTGCTCATTTCCGGCGCCCTGGACCCGGCCGCCTGGCAGACCAACCTCCTGGGCATTGTCGCCGGGCTGCTGACCGGTTTGTGCTACACGGCTTACAGTCTGATGGGCCGCATGGCCTCGGAGCGGGGCATTTCACCCTGGACCACCCTGCTCTATATCTTTGGCTTTGCCGGAGTGTACTTGTTTCTGATCAATCAGACCGGAGGCTGGGTACCCGGCTCGGCAACCCAGCTTTCGGATATGCTCTGGCTGGGCGACAGACTCGACGGCTGGATCGCGCTCATCCTGCTCGGCGCCATTCCCACCGTGGCCGGTTACGGTTTCTACAATGTCAGCCTCTGCCTGCTCGACGCCAGCGTGGCCAACATCATCGTCTCCCTGGAGCCGGCCTTTACCGCCCTCTTCGCCTATCTGATCCTGAACGAGGTCATGACTCCGGTGCAGATGCTCGGCAGCCTGCTGCTCCTGACCGGGGTCGGCGTGATCAAGCTGGCCGACATGCGTCGCGGGCTTCCTCTGCCCATCCCCGAAAAAGCGTGAAGCCCCTGACGGGGCTTCACGGCAATGGTGGCTATCTGGCCTCGGCTTCCTGGCGAACCATGCGGATCAACTCCCCCATGTTGCTGACCTCCGTCACCCGCCAGTGTCCCTGCGGCTGGCGCTTCAAGCCGAGCCGCAGGGGGTATCCCCGCTCGCTGCCATGGTCGTAGACCCAGGCCGAAGCCGAGGCCTTGTCGCCCGAGACAGAACGCACCGTGATCTGATGCAGCTCTTTTCGGGCGGTGGACACGTCCGCAAATAGCGCTGACAGCAGGCCGCCGTCGGGCAGGCTTTCCTTTTTCGAGGGCTGACCGGCGAAACTGCCCGATGCCACTCCCCGGATCACGAACTTACGGGTTTCTTCCACCAATATCTCTTTCATGTACTGACTGGCGGGGGTCTGGGAATGGCTGGCCAGTCCGCCGGACAGCATCTCCATCAGGGGATCGCCCTCTCCGCCCGGAGGGTTTGCTGCGAAATCAGCGATAAAGGCGTCCACGCCCTTGGCGACAAGCCCCCGGACATCAACATATTTTTCAAACATTTCAAAATCATGCCGGTCAATGGCCAGCTGCACTCCGGCCAGGGAACGTTCCGGACTTTCGGCGGCCCAAACCGGCTGGGCCAGCAGCCAAAACAATAAAACTATACAAAGCCGCACGGGTTTCCTCCTGTGGTTGAAACCGGCGTTTACGCCAGACCCAGCATGCCCGTCCAGAACCCCCGAACAACGAAAACGGCCGGACATCGCTGCCCGGCCGCAAGATGACGAGATGCGCAACGGTCTACCGTCCGCCCAGGAGCGTCCCCAGTGGACCGAGCACCGATCCTTCGTCCTTGGATCCGCCGACACCCGTGGCCGACTGGAGCATGCGCCCGGCCAGCCGGGAAAAAGGCAGAGACTGCAACCAGACCCGACCGGGGCCGGTCACGCGGGCAAAGAAAAGTCCTTCCCCGCCGAACAGGGCGGTTTTGATGTTCCCGGCCTGCTGAATATCAAATTCCACGGTCTGCTCCATGGCCACCAGGCAGCCGGTATCGACGTGCAGGATCTCGCCCGGAGCCAGAACCCGCTCAACCACCGTGCCGCCGGCGTGCATGAAGACCTGACCGTCGCCGTCCAGACGCTGCATGATGAAGCCTTCACCACCGAAAAGGCCGGTCAGGATCTTGCGCTGAAAATGAATGCCGATGGACACGCCCTTGGCCGCACACAAAAAGCAGTCCTTCTGACAGATGAGCGTGCCGTTGACCGTATCCAGGGAAAGCGGAATGATATTGCCCGGATAAGGTGCCCCGAAAGCCACATGGGCCTTGCCCTGCCCGGTATGGGTGAAGACGGTCATGAACAGGCTCTCACCGGTCAGGACGCGCTTGCCCGCGCCGATCAGTTTGTCCATGAATGTCCCTGCGGCCTGACCGGACCCGTCGCCAAAGATGGCCTCCATGTGGATCGAGCTGTCCTTGTACATCATGGCCCCGGCCTCGGCCACAGCGCTCTCGCCCGGATCAAGTTCCACCTCGACAAACTGCATCTCATGGCCAACGATTTTGAAATCGATCTGATCCGAGCCACGGCCGACCGGCGGCGGGGGCATCATGGGCTGCAGCGACGGCTGGGACAGCTCGGCAATTTGGGCAATGGGGACCCACTGCGCAAAGCCCTCGCGCCAGGCAAAACCATCGGTGCTGTTTTTCGCCCGCATTTGGGCCTGGGCCAGATCAAAGGGGCCTTCCTGCTGGCCACCAAAACTTAAGTACCACTGCGACATATATTCTCCATCATCACAAGGTGCGCACAAAATGCCCAGCCCACAAACCGGGCAGACATCAGCCTACAAGCTTCGTCCCAAGCGGCGGGCAATAGACAGAACCTGCTCGGGCGACAGACCCAGAGCTTGCCGCAGAGCCTCCAGATGATCCCGCTCTTCCTGGGTATCGACATCCACGGCCAGCAGGGACACGGTAAAGACCTGCGCCGCCACGGCCGGCGACCCTGCTTCGGCCGCAATGGCCTGCACGGACCACGGACGATCAAACTCCGCACACAAGAAATCCTTTTCCTCTTCCGTCAGCCCCACGCCTTCCAACTGTCCGAAAATGCGCATGCGCTCGGCGTCATCCAGCACGCCGTCGGCATTGGCCGAGGCGATCATGGCCCGGATCAGCAGCATGGGGTCGGCCTGGGCCGAAGATTCGGCCATGGGAGGCGCGGACAAAGGCATGGCTCCCGGAACAGGCGGTGGGACGGGCATGCCCCCCGGCTGAGGAGCAGGCGGCGGAGTGACGACAGTGCCCGGAACAGGGGGCGGTCCACCCGGACCGGCCATGGGCGGTGGGACCGAACCGGCCGGTCCGGCCTGCGCGCCCTGTTCTTTGAAATGTTCGAAGGCGGCCATGGCCACGCCCAGCAGGCCAACACCCACCGTCGCCTTGCCCGGCAGCACGCCACCGGTCCCCACCGATCCCAGCCCGGTCAGATTTCCCAAGGCCCCGGACTTCCCGAGCAATCCGCCCAACAATTTACCTGCATCAATCATGGTCTGTCTCCAAGGTTCAGATGTATTCAGTAATCACAGTCCACGCACCTACACCAGACAGCACCCGGAGTGAAGAAAAAAGGAGCCTGCACACCGTGAACGCGCGCAGGCTCTCAAGAATAAACTATTGTCACAGGAAAATTACGCGACCTTGACTTCCAGTGCGTCCTCAAAAAAAGCGGTCAGGATCAAATTCTTACCACCAACGCTCAACGGCTCTTCCTGGCCCGGATACAACTCCATGGTCGCGTCGAAACTGCTGCCGACGAACACGGCCTTGGCCTCGCCGTTGCTTTCCCAGCGCACGTCCGTGCCGTCATCAAGGACCAGAATTTCTCCGTCATGCAGACGAAGCGGCAGGTCTTTTTCTGAATACTGCATTGTACACCTCCGTAAATGGTTGAACGAACGGACACAATTTTGCACGGATTGTAGCAGAGCCTGCGGCGGGGTCAAGGGTTGGATCAAAATAATCCGATTTCCTCCGACCCGGCTGAATACAGCCTTTCTTGACGGAAGTGGCGATCGCGCCTAGTGCCTGCCTTGCCCTGTCGGGCAATGCTTTGTGGAGACAACAATGAATCAGCTTGAAAAAGAAATACGCCAGAACGTGGAAAAACGCCGGACCTTCGGCATCATCAGTCACCCGGACGCCGGCAAGACGACCCTGACCGAGAAGCTCCTTCTTTTCGGCGGCGCCATTTCCATGGCCGGCACGGTTAAATCGCGCAAGGCCTCGCGCCACGCCACCTCCGACTGGATGAAAATGGAACAGGAGCGAGGCATCTCCGTGACCACCTCGGTCATGAAGTTCGAGTACCAGGGCTACGACGTCAACCTCCTGGACACACCGGGCCACGAAGATTTTTCCGAAGACACCTACCGCGTGCTGACCGCCGTGGACTCGGCCCTGCTGGTCATCGACAGCGCCAAGGGCGTCGAGGCCCAGACCAAGAAGCTGATGGACGTCTGCCGCATGCGCAACACGCCCATCATGACCTTCATCAACAAACTCGACCGCGACGGTCTCGAACCCCTGGACGTGCTGGCCGACATCGAAGCCCATCTGGGCATCGAGTGCGCCCCCTTGAGCTGGCCCATCGGCATGGGCAAGGGGTTCAAGGGCACCTATTCCATATATAAGAACAAGATTCACCTCTTTTCCCCCACCCACGGCGGCCGCATCCAGCAGGGGGTGGTCATCGAGGACGTCAACGACCCCAAGCTGGACGAGCTGGTCGGGATTCAGGCCGAAGATCTGCGCCGCGATCTGGAACTGCTTGAAGGCGCGGGCAATCCCTTTTCCGTCGAACGCTACTTGGCCGGCGAACAGACCCCGGTTTTTTTCGGCAGCGCCATCAACAATTTCGGCGTGCAGGAAATGCTCGACACCTTTGTCGAGCTCGCTCCCTGTCCACGGCCCCGGCCCACGGCCACCCGCGAAGTGTCGCCCTTTGAACCCGAATTTTCCGGGGTGGTCTTTAAGATCCAGGCCAACATGGACAAGGCCCACCGCGACCGCATCGCCTTTCTGCGCATCTGTTCCGGCAAGTTCACCCGGGGCATGAAGGTCCGTCACCACCGCATCGGCAAGGAAGTGCAGATCGGCAACGCCACCATTTTCATGGCCCAGGACCGCACCGGCGTGGAAGAGGCCTATGCCGGGGACATTATCGGCCTGCACAACCACGGCACGATCCGCATCGGCGACACCTTTACGCAAAAGGAAGAACTCAAGTTCACGGGCATCCCGAATTTCGCGCCGGAACATTTCCGCAAAGTCATCCTCAAAAGCCCGCTCAAGACCAAGCAGCTGCAAAAAGGCCTGCTGCAATTGGCCGAAGAAGGAGCCGTGCAGGTTTTCCGGCCCATGCTCGGCAACGACTACATTCTCGGGGCCGTGGGCGTGCTGCAGTTTGACGTCATCATCTCCCGGCTGCGCGACGAATACTCGGTCGACGCCATTTACGCCCCGGTCAACCTGTCGGCCGCACGCTGGGTGCAGACCGAGGACAAAGCCCTGCTGGACCGCTTCCGCAAAGACCTCAATTCCTCCCTGGCCATGGACTCCGAAGACAACCTGGCTCTTTTGGTGGACAGCACGTGGAGGCTCGAATACATCATGGAGCAATGGCCGGACATCACCTTTCACACCACCAGGGAAAAGAACTGAATCCCGGATTCTTCGGACGGGCATGCATGGGCTTGCTCGTCGTCGCGATTTTCCTCGTCCTGCAGCCGACGGAAGCCCTGGCCTGGGGGCCGGGGGTGCACATGGCCATCGGCAACCATGTCCTGGCCCATCTGCACCTGTTCAGCCCGGCCCTGGCCGCGTTGCTGAGCGCCCATCCCGACCGCTTTCTCTACGGCTGCCTTTCGGCGGACATCTTCATCGGCAAGGGCTGCCGGTTCACCCCGACCCACTCCCACAACTGGGACACGGGCCGGGCCCTGCTGCGTCAGGCCGAGACTCCGGAGGTCGAGGCCTATGCCTACGGCTATCTGTCCCATCTGGCCGCCGACGTCATCGCCCACAATTATCTGGTCCCCAACATGCTCGGTTTTTCGGCCGGTCGGGGCAAGCTGGCCCACACCTACGTCGAAATGCTGGCCGACCTGCAGGTTGACTGGCCCCGAAAACAGGCCTCGCGCATCTTCAGCCAGGCCCATCGCGAGGCGGACAGCACCCTGATCACGACCATGGGCCAGAAAAAACTGCCTTTCGTGCTCAAAAAGCACATCTTCCGGCAAAGCCTGCACCTGGTCGAGGAGAAATCCTACAAGCGTTCCCTGCGCGTCTTCCGACGCGTACTCCCTTTTGCGCGCAAGGAAGAGCTCATCGCCCAGTCCATCGACTTTGCCCAGGAACTGGTCATGGACCTGCTGCACAACCCCCAGCGTTCACCCGTGCTGGAGTGCGACCCCATCGGCAGCTCCAACCTCGGCCAGGTCCGGTATTTCCGGCGCAAGCAGCGCCACTACTACACCCAACACGGTCAGGGGATCATTTTTCCCCTCGACACCCGACTGAGCGGCTGTCTGAACAGCACAGGAGAATCCGATGAAGACCTTCCTGCATTTTCTGCGTGACCGCGTCCAGACCATCAAGAACACGGAAGCAGAGGCCCTGCGCCTTCTGCACGAAGACAACGACGAGCCGGGCTACCGCCAAGCCATGCAGCGCAAGGCTGAAATCCTGGCCAGCCTGGCCGCTGACGCCCGCCCATTGCTGGACGACGCACCTCTGGACAAAGCGCCCATGATCGAACACCGCCTGGACATGTTTTCCCAAAGCGCCAAGCGCAGCCTGGACATCGGCAGCGTTTTCTACATGTCGGCCCTGCTCTATCCCGACGATCACCAGCCCGGCGAGCCCAACACGCTGGAAGCATGGCTGAGCGACCTCGAACGCCTCTCCTGATTATTTCAACCTTTTAGCACAAGGATTTATCATGGCACTTGCAGCAGGAACCAGGGTTCTGGTTCACTACACCGGCACCCTGGACGACGGCACGCAGTTTGATTCCTCCCGGGATCGCGAGCCGTTGGAGGTCATCATCGGCCAGGAAATGGTCATTCCGGGCTTTGAACAGGCCATTCTCGGCATGGAAGTCGGCCAGACCGTGACCGTGACCCTGCCGGAAGAAGAAGCCTACGGGCCACACAACGAAGAAATGGTCATCAAGATCCCCAGAGGCTCGTTTCCCCCGGAAATTCCCGCAGAAGTGGGTGAGCAGTTGGTGCTGCGCTCGCCCGAGGGCCACGAAGTTCCGGCCCTGATTGTCGACATCAACGACCAGGAAGCGACTCTTGACGCCAACCACCCCCTGGCCGGCTTTGCCCTGACCTTTGAGATTGAACTGGTCAGCGCGGGCTGAAGCCGCCCAGCCAATGCCCAAGACCCGGATCAGGAGAGGATGTGCGCTTCGAAACGCAGACTCAAAGGCCGACAGCCTCCCTGGCGTGCGCCCGGCCTCTGAGCCAAAAAGCATGGATTGACGCTGGTTTGCGCCCTATGTATGCAATGCGGCAGGCCGAGCCGATTGCCCGATAGCCGTTGACCTAGACGGACCGTGGGTCCGTGGGAGTATCCTCGAACCATGCCCCTCCTGATCCCCCGCGCTCTCCTCTTATTCCTGCTCCTGAACGCGGCAGCCCTTCCCCTGGCAGCAGGGGATTGGCGGGTCTTGGCGCCTGGGCTGGAATTGCGGGAGTTTCGCATCCCGGACCGGCTCGACGATCTGACCGGAACCCAGAGCAGCCTGGCCGTGGTCCGCATTGACCCGTCCGGATACGAAATCGCCCTGGGATCGGCGCTGCAGACCGGCCGGCCCTTGTCCGTGCAGGAATGGTCGCGACAGGCCGGATTCATGGCCGTCATCAATGCCGGCATGTTCCGATCCGACGACCGACTGCGCAGCACGGGATACATGCGCGACACCCAGCTGGTGGTCAGCACCTTTCTCCACCCGAGTTACGGCGCATTTCTTCTTTTCAATCCCCGCGACCCTGCCCTGCCTCCCTTGCGGTGGGTCGACCGCAAGCTGGACAGCGACTGGGAAGAACTTCTCGACAAGTATAGCGGCGTGATCCAGAATTTTCGTCTCATCAGCCGCGACCGGGAAAATCTGTGGGAACCGACCGAACGTCGGCATTCGGCTGCGGCCATCGGTCTGGACCAATCCGGCCGGCTCCTTTTTGTCCACTGCCGCCCGCGCCTCTCGATTCACGAATTCGCCCAGGCCCTGCTCGACCTGCCACTGGATCTGATCGGCGCCATGTACGTCGAGGGCGGAGCCGACGCGGCCATGTACGTTCAGGCCAACGGTTTTGTCGGTCGCTGGGTCGGCGAATATCAGACCGATTTTTTCCAGGGCAGCAACAAGAACTTCTGGCCGGCCCCCAATGTTCTCGGTGTCCGACCCAAATAAGCCCGTTCAGGTCAGGCCCGACCTCCGGGCGCACAGGTATCCATGTCTTCATCCCCTTTTCAGCTTCTGTCAGAATTCGTTCCTGCCGGTGACCAGCCTGAGGCCATTAAGGCCCTGTGCGCCGGGATCAGGCAGGGAGCAAGCGATCACGTCCTGCTCGGAGTGACCGGTTCGGGCAAGACGTTCACCATGGCCCACGTCATTGCCGAACTGGGACGGCCGGCGCTGATCATGGCTCCCAACAAGACCCTGGCCGCCCAGCTCTACAACGAGTTCAAGGGGCTTTTTCCCGCCAATGCCGTGGAATATTTCGTCAGCTATTACGATTATTACCAGCCTGAAGCCTACCTGCCGCACTCGGACACCTACATTGAGAAGGATTCGTCCATCAACGACGACATCGACAAGTTGCGCCACGCCGCCACCCACGCCCTGCTGACCCGGCGTGACGTGATCATCATCGCCTCCGTGTCCTGCATCTACGGCCTGGGATCGCCCGAATACTACGCCAAGATGGTCATTCCGGTCGAATGCGGCCAGGCCGTGTCCATGGAAGCGATCATCAGCCGGCTGGTGGACGTGCAGTACGAGCGCAACGACTACGACTTTCACCGCGGCACGTTCCGGGTGCGCGGCGACGTGCTGGAAATCATCCCGGCCTACAAGCACGAGCAGGCCCTGCGCCTGGAGTTTTTCGGCGACGAGATCGACGGCATTTACGAAACCGATCCCCTGACGGGCGAAATCCTGTCCAGAGTGCAGAAGACCGTCATCTATCCGGCCAGCCATTACGTCTCGGACCGCGACAATCTGGCCCGGGCCATGACCGACATCCGCGAGGAACTGCGCCTGCGGCTGGAGTATTTTCAGGGGGCGAACATGTTGGTCGAGGCCCAGCGCCTGGAGCAGAAAACCCAGCTCGATCTGGAGATGATCGAGGAGCTTGGCTACTGCAATGGCATCGAAAACTACTCCCTGCACCTGGACGGCCGGCGTCCGGGCCAGCCACCAGCCACGTTGCTGGATTATTTTCCCAAAGATTTTCTGCTCTTTATCGACGAATCGCACATCACCGTGCCCCAGATCGGCGGCATGTTCAACGGCGACCGGTCGCGCAAGCAAACCCTGGTCAATTTCGGATTCCGCCTGCCGTCGGCCCTGGACAACCGCCCCTTGTGTTTTGACGAATTTCTGGAGCGCATCGGCACCGCGATTTTTGTCTCGGCCACACCCGGACCCTGGGAACTGGAAAGAACAGGCGGAGTCATCGTGGAGCAGATCATCCGGCCAACCGGGCTGATCGATCCCGTGGTGGAAATCGTGCCCACCCAGGGGCAGATGGATCACCTGATGGAAGAATGCCTGCGCCGCATCGGCCGGGAAGAGCGCGTCATGGTCACGACCCTGACCAAACGCATGGCCGAGGACCTGACCGAATTTCTCAAGGCCAGGGGCATCCGGACGCGCTACCTGCATTCGGATATTGAAACCCTGGAGCGGGTGGCCATCATCCAGGCCCTGCGGGCCGGAGAGTTCGACGTGCTGGTCGGCATCAACCTGTTGCGTGAAGGCCTTGATATTCCGGAAGTCTCTCTGGTAGCCATTCTGGATGCGGACAAGGAGGGGTTTCTGCGCTCGACCCGGTCCCTGATCCAGACCTTTGGTCGGGCCGCGCGCAACGTACAGGGCAAAGTCCTGCTCTACGCCGACAAGATCACCCGCTCCATGGCCGAGGCCATGAACGAGACCGGTCGGCGTCGCGAACGTCAGGCCCGGTTCAACCAGGAGCACGGCATCACGCCCCGATCCATCCGCAAAAAGGCCGACAACGTGCTCTACGACCTGCACAAGGAAGTGACCGCGCAGGAACGGGCCGCCGAAACGGCCGGCAACTATGATCCGGGTCCCAAAAACGCGGCCAAGGAAGTGGCCAGGCTGAACCGGGAAATGCGCAAGGCCGCTGAGATGCTGGAATTTGAGGAAGCCGCCCGCCTGCGGGACCGGATCACGTCTTTGGAAAGCAAATACAATCTGACCTCGTCCAAGGCGGGACGCTGAACCCTTCACCCTCGGAGCCCCTGAAATGGATACCATCACGCACCCGGCTTTGCGTGCGATCTCAGGTCTCTGCCGCACCATCGCAGACGGAGGCCCGGCATGACCCTGCCGATTGATTCGCTGGACGAAATCCGACTTCTGGCCGAACGCCTGACCGAGCTGAACGACCAGTACCGCCAGGGCGCGCCCGCCGTCAGCGACAGGCAGTACGACCTTTTGGTCGACCGTCTGCGCGAACTTGATCCGGACCACCCCTTTTTGCACCGTGTTGAGCCCGAAATCTTTTCCGGCAAGCGTGAAGTGCGCCATCCCGTGCCCATGCTGTCCACGGACAAGGCCTATACACCGGCAGAGCTTGAACGGTTTGTCGCCAGGGTGGAGAAGGAAGCGGGCGAGATCGGCGTGACCGACGTGCGCTTTCGGGTCACGCCCAAGCTCGACGGTCTGGCCGGTCGGGACGATGGCCGGGTTTTCGCCACACGCGGCAACGGCGAGTCCGGCTACGAGGTCAGCCAGGTCTTTGCCAAAGGCATGATTCCCCGGGGCGGCCGGGGGCTGGGCGTCGGCGAAATGGTCATCACGCAGAGCTATTTCCAGGAGCATCTTGCCGGAATTTTTGAGCATCCACGCAATCTGGTCGTGGGCATCGTCGCTTCGGACACGGTCAATGAACACGCCCGCAAGGCCCTGGACCAGGGTGTGGTGCATTTTGTACCCTATGCCGTGCTCCCCAACTGGGAAGGAGACGGCCGGGAGTTGCTGGCCCGCATGGACGCCATCACAAAAGACCTGGAAGCACGGGTGGACTATCCGCTGGACGGCATGGTGGTCGAAGTCATGAACGAGGACGTGCGTCAGACCATGGGCGCGACCAGCCATCACTACCGCTGGCAGATCGCGGTCAAACGCAAGGGCGAGACCGCCGTGACCCAGGTCCGGGAAGTGATCTGGCAGGTCGGGCGTACCGGCAAGGTCACGCCGGTGCTGCTGGTCGAGCCTGTGGCCGTGTCCGGCGCGACCATCCGCCGGGTCACGGCCCACAACGCCGGTTTTCTGGATAAAAGCGGTCTCGGTCCCGGAGCCGAAATCGAGATCATTCGCAGCGGCGAGGTCATCCCCAAGGTCGAGGAAGTCCTGGTCCGGGCCGAGGCAGCACTACCCCGGACCTGTCCTTCCTGCGGCGCCCCGCTGGTGCGGGAAAATGATTTTCTGCTCTGCCGGGACGAACACTGTCCGGACCAGACCGTGCAGACCATTGAGCACTGGTTCAAAACCCTGGGCAACGCCGACTGGTTCGGCCGCAAGACCGTGGAACGTCTGGTCCGGGCCGGACACGACAGTCTGGAAAAGGTCTACGACCTGGGCGAAGAGGATTTCCGAAAGATGGGCTTTGGACCGGTGCAGTCTTCCAACCTGGCTGAAGCCGTGTACCTGAGCCGAACCCGCCCCGTCGAGGATTGGCGTTTTCTGGCCGCACTGGGCATCGAGGATCTGGGCAAAGGCGACAGTCGCAAGCTGCTGGAGCATTTCCGTCTGGAAGAACTGCCGGACGTGACCAGGGAACAGATCGAAGCCATTCACGGTTTCGGCGCGATCACGGCCGCATCCATTGCCCGGGGGTTGGCCCGGCTGGCGTCGACCCTGCGCCACCTGCTTGACCTGGGATTTGCCGTCACCTCCACGGGAGCGGCTGCTTCCAAGGACAGCAGCAGTCCGCTGGCCGGCAAGCATGTGGTCTTCACCGGCAAGATGCAGGGATCACGCGAAACAATGGAGCAGCAGGCCCGCAGCCTGGGGGCCCTGGTCCAAAGCGCGGTCAACGCCAAAACAGACTATCTGATCTGCGGCGAGAAAGTTGGAGAAACCAAGATGAACAAAGCCCGGCAGGCCGGCACCACCATCTTGACCGAAAAGGAATATCTGCGCCTCATCGGCGCGGACAGGCAATCAACCACAGGAGAGTAGCATGAGCGGCATGAAAGTTTCCGTCATCGTCATGGGTGCGAACGGAAGGATGGGGTCCAAGTTGACCCGCATGGCCACGGAGTCCGAACAGTTGGAATTACGCGGCGTGGTCGAGCGGGCCGAATTCAGCAAAGGGCTTGATAGGCTGGGCTGTCCCGTGGCCCACGATCTGGCCGATCTGCTGCCCTCTGTTCCCGGCGCGGTGGTCATCGATTTCACGGCCCCGGAAGTCAGCCTGGCCACGGCCCGCAAGGCAGCGGTCACCGGCAATCCGGTCGTGATCGGCACCACGGGGCTGAACGCCGAGCAGCTGAACGAATTGCAGGGACTGGCCCGGACCACACCGATTTTCTGGTCGCCGAACATGTCCATCGGCGTCAGCGCCCTGGTCCAGATCCTGCCGCTCTTGGAGCGCATTCTGGGCGAAACCTACGACATGGAAATCACCGAGATCCATCATCACCACAAAAAGGACGCTCCCAGCGGCACGGCGGTCAAACTGGCCCAGGTCCTGGCCCAGTCACGCGGCTGGAATCTGGATGAGGTCGGCAATTACGGCCGGCAGGGCATTGTCGGCGCCCGCGCCGCAAAAGAATTGGGCGTGCACGCCGTACGCGGCGGCGACGTGGTCGGGGACCACACCGTTTATTTCTTTGGTCCGGGCGAACGCATCGAAGTCACCCACCGCGCCCATTCCCGCGAAAACTTCGCACGCGGGGCCCTGCGTGCCGCACATTGGCTGGCCAGCCAGAAGCCCGGCGAGCTGTATTCCATGAACCACCTGATGGGAGCATAGAGCGTGAGCGCAGATCTGGGCCTGGTCATGGCCCGGCTGGGAAAAGTCATTCTGGGCAAGGAGGCGCAGATCAGGCTGGCCCTGACCTGCCTCCTGGCCCGGGGGCACCTGCTGATCGAAGACATTCCGGGCATCGGCAAGACCACGCTGGCCAAGGCCCTGGCCGTGGTGCTGGGGCTCGACTTCAAGCGGGTCCAGTTCACCAACGACCTTTTGCCGTCCGATGTGCTCGGGGTCTCGGTTTTTGACGCCCCCTCGTCGTCATTCGTCTTCCATCCCGGCCCGGTCTTCACCAATGTCCTCCTGGCCGATGAAATCAACCGCGGCAACCCCAGGACCCAAAGCGCCCTGCTGGAAGTCATGGAAGAACGCCAGGTCAGTCTGGACAATGAAACCCGCTCACTGCCCAGCCCCTTTCTTGTCCTGGCCACCCAGAACGCCCTGGATCAGGCCGGAACCTACCCTCTGCCCGAATCCCAGCTGGACCGCTTTTTGTTCCGCATCAGCCTTGGTTATCCGGACCTCGACTCGGAACTGGAACTGCTTGGCCGCAGCCAGGCCGGGGTTCAGCCGGTGCTGCCCTCTGCGGTCATGAACAGGGAGCAGGTGCTGGACAGACAACTCCAGGTCGATACGGTCGCCACAAGCAAAGCGCTGCTGCGCTACGTCCGCGACCTGCTCGACTGGACGCGCGGCGGACGCCACTTTGTCAACGGATTGTCGCCGCGGGCCGGACAGGCCCTGGTGCGGGCGGCCCGGGCCTGGGCCTATCTGGACGGACGCGATTACGTGCTGCCCGAAGATGTGCAGGCGGTCTTTCCCAGCCTGGCCGGACACCGACTGCGCGCGGCAGACGGATCGGTCATGGACATGGCTTTCGTGCTCGATGCCGTGCCCATTCCCTGACAGGACCCAGGTTGCATATGTTCGCGCCCAGAACCTTCCGCCGTCTGATCCAGGCCCGGCAGCACGCGGAACCGCCCCTGACCCTGACCCGCAGACGCATCTACATTCTGCCGACTCGGGCAGGGCTGGTCTTTGGCTTCTTCCTGCTGGCCATGCTGATCGCGGCCGTCAACTACACCAACAATCTGGCCTTTCTGCTGACGTTTCTTTTGGGCAGCATCGGCGTCATCTCGGCCATTCACGCCTATGCCAATCTGGCCGGGGTGACCCTGAGCCATGCCCGGATTCTTCCCGCATATTGCGGCGACGCAGCGCTGACGCAGCTGACGTTCCAGGCCGGCTCCAGGCCGCGTCGCTCCCTGGAGGTCTCTGTCGGCCGGGCGCACGCTGTCATGTCGCTTCCGGTTGACGGCAAAGTGGAACTGGACCTGAGCGTGCCCACGATCAGACGAGGCCACTTCCCGCTGGAGAAGGTCCGCATCAGCACCCGCTACCCCCTGGGCCTGTTCCGGGCCTGGTCCCCCCTGCTGCTGCCTCTGACCGGCCTAGCCTATGCCCGCCCCCTGGCCGCCGGTCCTGAACTGTGGTCACGGTTCCACGGCAGTGGCGACGATCCGGGTCTGGGAGCTGCGGCGGCATCCGGAGAATTCAGCGGCGTGCGCCCCTACCGCCCGGAGGACGGTCTGTCGCGGGTGTCCTGGAAGGCTTCGGCCCGGGGAGCTGGGTTGCAGACCAAGGAATACCGGGCCGGCATGGCCCGTACGGTGCTGCTGGACTGGAACAGCCTGACCGGATTCGGATACGAAGAGCGCATCAGCCTGCTGACCGGTCTGGCGCGGGAAGCTGAAGCCGGCGGCCTGCGCTACGGCCTGCGTCTGCCGGGCCAAGCCCTGGAACCGGATTCGGGCCGCGCCCATCTCCACCGCTGCCTGGAAGCCCTGGCACTGATGCCGGATGAGCCATGAACCACGACAAACGCCGCTTCAGCGTCATCCTGCTGGCCCTGGCCCTGGCCGTTGCCCCTCATGTGACCCATCTGCCCCTGCCCATAACCCTCTTTGTCTGTCTGGCCTGGGGCTACAGCCTCGGCATGCAGTATCAGGGATGGCCCGTCTGTCCCCGCTGGCTGAAAATCGTCCTGGCCCTGGGCTGTCTGGCCGTGGTCATCAGCCTGCACGGCCGCAGTTTCGGACGTGACGCCGGAGTGGCGTTGCTGGTTCTCATGCTCGGACTCAAGGCCGTGGAAAGCAAATCCGTGCGGGATCAACTGGCCCTGATTTTTTTGTCCTATTTCGTGATCGTGACCAACGTGCTCTACTCCCAGTCCCTGGTCATGAGCCTGTACATGATTTTTTCCGTGCTGGTCGTGACGGCGGCCCTGGTCCATCTGCACTCCGCCGAAACCCGCCTCGGACCAGATCTGCGCCGTGGCGGCATCCTGCTGCTGCAGTCACTGCCTCTGGCGGTGCTGCTTTTTGTCTTTTTTCCACGATTGCAGGGAGCGCTGTGGGGTGTTCATGACGAACGGGACCAGGGGACGAGCGGCTTCAGCGAAACCCTGGAACCGGGATCCGTGGCAGGCCTGTCCCTGTCCAGGGAAGTCGCTTTCCGGGTCGATTTCAACGGCCCCATTCCCGACCGGGACAACCTGTACTGGCGTGGAATGGTCCTGGACAGCTTCGACGGACTGGTCTGGTCCCGCCGGATGCCGTTCGAGCTCATGCCGCCCAACCCGCAACCCCTGCCGCCGACAGCCATCCGCTATGCCCTGACCCTGGAGCCCCACGGCAACACCTGGATTTTCGCCCTGGATCTGCCCGTTGCCGCCTCACGGGGCACGGTGATCGGACAGGATCACACCCTGGCCAGCATGCGCATGCTGCGGGCCCGCACCCGCTATGAGCTGGCGGCCGTTTCGACCATGCCCTCCTCCCCGCCTCCCTCCGCCTCGTGGACCAGCCTGCCCGACACCGGCAATCCCCTGGCCAGAGAACTGGCCCAAAAATGGCTGGAGGAGGGATTGGACGCCGGCGAGGTGGTGGAGCGGATGCTGGCCCTTTTCCGCGACAACGGCTTTGTCTACAGCCTGCGCCCCGGTTCCATGGACAGCGACATTGTTGACCGCTTCCTGTTCGAAACCCGCCAAGGATACTGCGAGCATTATGCTTCGGCCATGGCCTTTGTCCTGCGCGCAGCCCGGATTCCGGCCCGGGTCGTGGTCGGGTATCAGGGCGGGGAACCCAATCCCATGGGTGGTTATCTGATTGTCCGCCAGTCCGATGCCCACGCCTGGGTCGAAGCCTGGTTGAACGAAACCTGGACTCGCCTTGATCCGACCTCTGTTGTCGCGCCGCTGCGCCTGGCGGCAGGCGTGGAGCCGTTTATTCCAACCGGGCCGGGAGTCCTGCCTCCCGAAGGCACCAAAATTCTGCGCCAGGTGGGCCGCTTTTTTCAACTGGGGTGGGACTCGGCCAACAACTCATGGAATCAGTGGGTGCTGGGTTTCAGCCACGAACGACAACGCGGTCTCTGGGAACGCCTGGGATTCAACCCCATGAGCGCCGACGGGGCAGGCCGGCTGGCGATAACGCTGCTGATCGGGCTGGGTGCCATTTTCAGCCTGATCGCCTGGATCACCATGCGCTCACGGAGCAGGAAACAAGACCGGGTTGTGGCTGCGTACGCCCGTTTCTGCCGTGCTTTGCAACGGACAGGATTGGGCCGAAGCGCTGGAGAAGGTCCGACGGACCACCTGCGCCGCGTCGCCGAAAAGCGACCGGATCTGGCTCCGGCGGCCCAAAACATTGTGGACGAATATGTGGCCTTGCGTTACCGCCCCCGGGGCGGAAGTCCGGAAGACCTGGAACGCCTGGTAGCCGAATTCATAAGGAGATTTTGATGGAAAAAAAGGACCAGTTGGTGCCGGTGGACAAGACCGAGGAGCCTTTGATCACGCCGATCGAGGAGGACTACCGGCAGGCCAAGCAGTACTTCAAGGAATCCATGGTCCAGACGGTCAAGACCAATGCGGCCCTGATCACGGTCTTCGGGTTGTTTCTGGTCCGGGGAACGCGCTATGTCTGGGAGGCGTTGAGAGGCATCCTCCCGCGGGGACGCGGCAAGGAATAGGTCATTGATCTTTGGACATGAATGCCGCGGGGCTGTGCCTTGCCGTTGGGCTGCAGCACGAAATCCGGTGTTTCTTCGAGGCTTGAGCGGGAAGAGTGCGTTGACCGGACTCCGCAACGCGGGCCGCACCGGCAGGACTACCCTCCCAGAAGCCCGGTCCGGAATTTTTCGCCCGGCCCCGGCTTGGGACCGATCCAGCAAGCCAAGAGGGCGTCGTTAAAATCCTTGCCCTCAATGATGCCGCTGACGTGTCCCTTGACGACCACGGTCGTGCCTGCGGCAGGATCGTAGAGACACTCCAGGGTTTCACCGGGATTCATGGTCTCCATCATGGTTCCGAGGACGGCGAAACGGTCGCGCAGGCTGTCCGATGCACCGGGAGTGTTGGCCGCCAGGCCGTCCTGCCAGGCCGAGGCCACCTTGTCCTTTTCCACGGTGCGCAGAAAATGCATGACCATGGCGCGCGGCCTGTCCTGTTCCAGAATGGCGGCCGGGGAAGTCCGGGCTGTGTCCAGATACAAAGCCGCGGCATACACGTCAAAAAAGGTGAAGGTGCGCATGGCCAAGCCGTTCAGGATCAGTTCGGTCCCGGCGACGCTGCGCTGATCCGGAAAGACCAGGTCCTTGATCTGAGCGGCCGATGTCGGCGTGGATAGACAGAAGACAAAATAGAAAATAAACAGATACGTGCGACCCATAAGCAACCTCTCAACAGTTATCCTGCTTGAATATAAGAAACTTATTTCAAAAACTCCAACTTGACTGAGCGCCCGCTTAACATCTGGCGGACAAAAAGAAAAGTCCTGACTCTGAACCTTTCCGGGGAAAACATGCTGACTGCAGTCTTATCGGACATTCACGGCAATCTTGAAGCTCTGGAAGCTGTCCGGGAGGACCTCCAGTCCTTTGCCGTCTCCCGCATCGTGTGCCTTGGCGACATGATCGGCTACGGCCCCGACCCGGAAGAAGTCCTGGCTCAGGTTCGAACCCATGGCGCGCTGTGCTGCATGGGCAATCACGAACTGGGCGCTTCCAGCCGGGCCGAGCGACACTGGTTCAACGCCACGGCTCAAAAGGGCCTCGATCTGACCCGGAACCTGCTCTCCCCGGACAGTCTGGCCTTTATCGCCGCCCTGCCGCGCAGCCTGGTGGTGGATGGGGCGCGCTTCGTGCACGGCTTCCCCCCCGAAAGCGTGACCTCGTACCTCTTTGAACAGACCGATGCCGCCATCCTGAACTGGTTCGCGCAGGGCGAGGGCCTGACCTTTGTCGGACACACCCATGAACTGATCAAAGTCGCCCTGGTCGACGGTCGTCCGGAGCGCAGAGAACTTGGACAGGAAACGACAACAGTGTCCGGCCCGACCATCATCAACGCCGGCAGCGTCGGCCAACCGCGCGACGGCGACAACCGGGCCAAGTATCTGTTGTGGGATTCGCAGGCCGGCACGGTTTCCGTTCGCTTCGTGCGCTACGACATTGCCCGCACCGTGGACAAGATTCGACGGCGTGGGTTTCCCGAATACTACGGAACACGGCTGTGGTGATGGACATCGGACGGTACAGGGTGCTGGGCCGGCTGGGCCGGGGAGGCATGGGCGGAGTGTACAAGGTCCGTCACCGCGAACTGGACCGGATCATGGCCCTGAAACTCCTGGAGCCGCGCGAACCGCTGACCACGCTCATGGGCGAGGAAGGAGTGCGGACCGCATTCTTGCGTGAAGCCCGCCTGCTGGCCCGCTGCGATCACAATCATGTGGCCGGGGTCTGGGACCTGGATCAGGACCGAGGCCGACCGTTCATGGTCCTTGAATATCTGTGCATGAACCTGGGCAGCCTGATCGGCGAAAGCTCTACGCTGGAAGACCCGACGCGACCGCTGCCTCTGCAACGCGCCCTGGATTTCGCGTTGCAGACCCTTGACGGCCTCGAATACCTGCACGACCTGGGCATCGTTCACCTGGATATCAAACCGGGCAACCTGATGCTCGACAGTCAGGGCCGGATCAAAATCATCGATCTGGGCTTGTCCAGAACCCCGGAAAGGCGCCGGTCCACGCCCCGAGGGCTCAAGATCGGCACTCCGGGCTATTGTCCGCCGGAGCAGGAAACGTCCCCTGACCGGGCCGATCACCGCGCCGATCTCTATGCCCTGGCCGTGGTCCTGCACCGACTGGTCACCGGTCGGCTCCCGGACGCGCAAACCCGCTCCCACCGCGGCTGGGAGGATTTTTTCGACCGGGCCCTGGCCTCGGCACCAAGAGACCGTTTCCCCCATGCCCCGGCCATGCGCACAGCCCTGGCCGGCTTGAGAGACAACCTGCCTCATGACGACTGCCCTCTGCCGCAAGCCACCTGCACCATGAGCGCCCCTTTGCGGGCCACGCCGGTCCGAACCGGTGTGACCCCAACCCCATTTCCCTTTCTCGACGCCCTGTTCCGCCCGATCCGCCACCATGACGGCGTCCTGGAGCCCGGGCGTGACGGCTGGTTGGACCGTTGCACCGGGCTGGTCTGGGGAGACGTCTCCCGCTGGCCCATGGCCTGGGACAGGGCTCTCGACTATGCCGCAGAACACGGACCAGGATGGCGTCTGCCCACCGTGGACGAACTGGTCTCTCTCCTGCGGACCAACCTCGATCCCGCGCAGTTCTGCCAAAGGCCTTTTGACGACAGATATTTATGGATATGGACAGGGGATCGCCGCAGTTATACATCGGCGTGGTTTGTGGATGTGGGAGGAGGGGCGGTACTGGCCCGGGACATGACCTGCCATTTTCACGTCCGCCCTGTTCGCCGGGCATGAGCCCGGCAACCCAAACACCTGATCAACAACCGGCGGCCGTTTTCCCGGGCAATGTGCTCTGGAATTCAGGGCCCGCCATCCGCTTGAGGAGAGACAACATCGTGGACACCGTTTTCTGGCAGGTTTTCGCCGTGGGAGTGGCCGTGGCTGTGGCGCCGGGCCCGGATTTCTTCATGGTCCTCAGAAACAGCCTGGCCCGCGGCAGGCTGGCCGGCGTGATGACCGCGCTGGGCATCGGATCGGCCCTGGTGATCCATGTCATGTATTCCGTGCTGGGCCTGGCCCTGATTATCGCCTCCAGTCCGGCCGTGTTCGGCCTGATCCGTATCTGCGGGGCACTCTATCTGATCTACATCGCAACCCGCTGCTTCCTTGGCCCCAAAACCGATCTGTCCCGGACCTGCTCCATGGACGCTCCCCTGACGCAAGACGCCAGACCTCTGCGCGCCTGGCGCGAGGGATTCTGGTGCAATCTGCTCAATCCCAAGGCCGCCCTGTTTTTCCTCAGCATCTTTTCCCAGTTCATGACCCCGGACACCCCTGACCTGCTGCGCTGGGTCTACGGAGCCGAAGTCGTGCTCATTGTCACGGTCTGGTTTGTCGGACTGGCCATGGTCCTGTCGACCCGCCGCATCCGCGCTGTTTACGCCGGACTGACTCGGTGGATCGACAACGGCGTCGGCCTAATCTTCGGCGGGGTGGGCTGCTCCATTCTGGTCCAGGAAGCCCGGCGGGTATGGTGACGAAGACATCGTCCCGGTTCAGCTCACCCTCCGACAATCTGGACGGGAAAGCCATTGCCCTCCGGGGCCTGGCCTGGATCGGACTCGGCAGCATCTTCACGTGGAGCTTTCTGGCCGTCCACCTGAGCGACCTGTCCGCAGGTCCGGGCACGGCCGCGCGTCTGGGAGTTCTGGTGGGAGCCGCCCTGTGTCTGGCGCTATCGTCCTGGAAAACGCGCATCAGCCTGACATGCTGTGTTTTCGGACTGGTCCTCTACTGGTGGCTAGGCCTGTCCCCGTCCAACGACCGCGACTGGCAGCCCGACGTGAGGGTGCTGCCGTGGGCCGAAATCGGGACGGACCTCGTCACCATCCACAACATCAGAGACTGCCTGTACCGGACCGAAACAGACTATACAGTCCGGCACTACTCCAAAACCCTGAACCTGGCTGACCTGCGCGGCGTCGACCTCTTTATGGTCTACTGGGGATCTCCGTACATCGCCCATACCATGCTCAGTTTTGACTTCGGCGACGGCCGGCCCGTCTGTTTTTCCATTGAGGCGCGCAAGAGCGTGGATGAGAGCTATTCTGCCGTGCGGGGCTTTTTCCGCCAATTCGAACTCGTCTACGTGGTCGGCGATGAGCGCGACCTGGTTCGACTGCGCACCAATTTCCGTAACGAGGACGTGTACCTCTACCGTCTGGCATTCAATTACGACGTGGCCAGAGCCGTATTCCTGGAATACCTGCAGCGCATCAACCAGCTCCACGCCACACCGGAGTGGTACAACGCCCTGATCGCCAACTGCACCACGGACATCCGCCGCCTGGCCCGGCCCCACACCGATGACGCCCGCCTGGATTGGCGCCTGATCGTCAACGGTTTCGCCGACGCCATGGCCTATGATCGCAAAATGCTCTACACCGGTCTGCCCTTTGCCGACCTCAAGGCCATGAGCCGCATCAACGATCAGGCCAG
>CAZYZA010000023.1:0-37814 GCA_964651415.1 uncultured Desulfovibrionaceae bacterium | reverse complement strand
GCACGTTCAGCCCGGTGCGCTGCGACGACATCCGCGACCACGTCATGCACGCCGAATACGCCGAGGTGCCGGAGGAAACGGCCCTGGCCATTGCCGCAGCCAAAGCCGAGGGGCGGCCCATAGTCGCCGTGGGCACGACCACAACCCGCACCCTGGAAAGCATGGGCACCTCCCTGGGGGAGATCGGAGCCTACCGGGGCTGGACAAACATTTTCATCCGCCCGGGCTACGAGTTCAAGGTTGTCGACCAGCTCGTAACCAACTTCCACTTGCCCCGCTCCTCCCTAATCATTATGGTCAGCACACTCGCGGGCAGGCGACAGATTATCGATGCCTACACCCATGCGGTCAGGCAGGGCTATCGCTTTTTCTCTTACGGCGACGCCATGCTGATCCGCTGACCCCGCCAGTCCCATTCACCATCATCCCCCGTGGAGGTTCTCCATGCCAAGCAGAGTCGAGTTTCGGGAAGATCGCTGCAAGGGCTGTCTGCTCTGCACCGAGGTCTGCCCGACCGGCATCATCCAGCAATCAAACCGGTTCAATCAGAAAGGATACAAGGTGGCTGAAGTCACCGCCGAGATGATGACCGAGTGCAAAGGCTGCGCCTTTTGCGCCCTGATGTGTCCGGATTTTGCCATCAACGTCTTCAAGACAAAGTCCGAAAAGGGAGGTGCGGCATGAGCCAGCCCGACCGCATTTTCATCAAGGGGAACGAGGCCATTGCCCGTGGCGCTCTGGCAGCCGGGGCCAAATGCTTTTTCGGCTATCCCATCACCCCCCAGAACGACATCCCCGAGTTCATGTCCCAGGCCATGGTTGAAGCCGGCGGCCAGTTTGTCCAGGCCGAAAGCGAAGTGGCTGCGGCCAACATGCTCCTCGGCGCGGCCGCCTGCGGCATCCGGGCTCTGACCACCTCGTCCAGCCCCGGCATGTCCCTGAAGCAGGAAGCCATCTCCTACATGGCCGGCAGCGAACTGCCCGGAGTGCTGGTCAACGTCAGCCGTGGCGGCCCCGGACTGGGCGACATCGGCCCGTCCCAGGGCGATTATTTCCAGTCCGTCAAGGGCGGCGGCCACGGCGATTACAAACTGCTGGTCCTGGCCCCCGGCACGGTGCAGGAAGCCTATGACCTGACCATCAAGGCCTTTGACCTGGCCTTCAAGTACCGCAATCCGGTTCTGGTCCTGACCGATGCCATCATCGGCCAGATGAAGGAGCCCGTGGTGCCCTGGGCACCAGCCGAAGTGAATCTGGCCGAAGGCCAGGATTGGGGCCTGCAAGGCGCCGTGAACCGGTCGCCCCGGCTGCTCAAATCCCTGTTCCTGGACGACGGCGCCCTGGCCGGTCAGAACTTGAAACTTCAGGCCAAGTACCAGGCCATGAAGGCCGAGACAGACCAGGAGCTTTTCCTGACCGAAGACGCCGAGCTGATCGTCGTCGCCTTCGGGTCCATCGGCCGCATCGCCAAGAGCACGGTCCGCAAGCTGCGCGGCCAGGGCAAAAAGGTCGGCCTGGTCCGGCCCATCACCCTCTTCCCCTTTCCCTCGGACGTGCTCCTCGCCCTGGCCAAGGAAGGCAAGCGCTTTCTGACCATTGAGCACAACATGGGCCAGATGGTCGAGGATGTGCGCCTGGCCATCCGCACCGTGGCCGATTCGGACTTCCATGCCCAGTTGCCCGGCAACCTGCCCACGCCGGACGATTTCGAACAACCCATCTTGAAGGCATTGGAGGGATGACCATGACCCAGGAGATTCGCGTCACCAACTATCCCGAAGTGCTGACCGACCGGCCGACCCATTACTGCCCGGGCTGTCAGCACGGCACGGCCCACCGCCTGGTGGCCGAGGCCCTGACCGACCTGGGTCTGGTCGACAAGACCATCCTCGTCGGGTCCATCGGCTGTTCGGTCTTTATCTACAACTACCTCACCCTGGACGCCATCGAGGCCCCTCACGGCCGCGCCCCGGCAGTGGCCACGGGCGTCAAGCGGGCCAGGCCGGACAAGATCGTCTTCACCTACCAGGGTGACGGCGACCTGGCATCCATCGGCATGGCCGAAATCATGCACTGCGCCAACCGCGGCGAGAACATCACGACCATCTTTGTCAACAACACGGTCTACGGCATGACCGGCGGTCAGATGGCCCCGACCACCCTGGTCGGCCAGAAAACCACGACCTGTCCGGGCGGCCGCTGCCAGGAGAACGAGGGCATGCCCATCCGCATGACCGAGATCATCGCCTCCCTCGGCGGCGTGGCCTATGCCGAACGCGTGGCCGTGAACAACATCAAGAACATCAACAAAGCCAAAAAAGCCGTGGCCAAGGCCTTCGAATACCAGACCAAAGGCGTGGGCTTCTCCTTTGTCGAGGTCCTGGCCACCTGCCCGACCAACTGGCACATGACCCCGCTTGCGGCCAACAAGCGCATTGAAACGGAAATGATCCCCTACTTCCCCCTGGGGCTCTACAAGGACGTGCTGGCCAAGGAGGAGGAACAATGAGCATGTATCAGGATGCAATCATCGCCGGCTTCGGCGGCCAGGGCGTCATGCTCATCGGCAACCTGCTGGCCTACGCCGGCATGGACGCCGGACTGAACGTGACCTACATCCCGGTCTATGGGCCGGAAATGCGCGGCGGCACGGCCAACTGCACCGTGGTCGTGTCCGATGACGCCATTGGCTCGCCCATTATCCGCTCGCCCGTGAGCCTGATCATCATGAACGGCCCGTCCCTGGACAAGTTCCAACCCCGGTTGCAGGATGGCGGTCTGATGGTCCTCAACTCGTCCCTCATTGACCCGGTGAAGTCGGACAAGGACCGGATCAGGGTCTTTGCCGTGCCGGTCAACGAGATCGCCGACGGCCTGGGCAACACGCGCATGGCCAACATGGTCGCCCTGGGAGCCTATGTGCAGGCCACGGGCGTTTTGCCGGTCAAGCGGGTCCAGGACAGCCTGGGCTCGGTCATCTCGGCCCACTACAGCCACATGATCCCCAAGAACGCCGAGGCCCTGCAGGCCGGAGCGGATTACGTCATCCAACACGGCCAGTACGCATAGATGGGCCGGGGCCTGCGCCCCGGTCCTTTTTCATCTGAACCCGGCGAGGCAGTGTCATGCTCCTTCTTGGCATCATCGGCCACCCACTTTCCCACACATTAAGCCCGGTACTGCACAACTGGGCCTGTCGCGCGCTCAACATCCAGGGATCCTACCATGCCTGGGACACGGCCCCGGACAAGCTCCCGGCCTTCATGGCCGCCCTGCGCACCCTGCCCATCCACGGCGTCAGCGTAACCATCCCGCACAAGGAGGCGGTCCTGTCCCTGGTCGACAAAAGGACCGAGAACGCCCGCGATATCGGAGCGGTCAACACCCTTTACTGGCAGGATGGGCAACTCTGGGGCGACAACACCGATGTGACCGGATTCATGGCCCCGCTGCTGGAACGTGCCGTTCAACCGGGATCCGCGCTGGTTCTCGGAGCCGGTGGCGCAGCCAGGGCCGCAGTCTGCGGGCTCTGCCGGGCCGGTTGGAAGGTGACGCTGTCCTCACGCACGGAAATCAGGGCCGACAGGCTGTCTCATTCCTTCCAGACGGACCATGTGCCCTGGAACCAGCGCCACGACCAGCGCCCGGACCTGTTGGTCAACACCACCCCACTTGGCATGTCCGGTCCGTTTCAGGCCATGTCGCCGTGGAAAGAGACGCTGCGGGGCGTTTCCCTGGTTTACGACCTGGTCTACAACCCCAAACACACCCCGCTCCTGACCCAAGCCCGACATGAAGGCGTCGAGGTTGTTTACGGCCTGCCCATGTTCGCCCATCAGGGCCTGGCCCAGTTCGAACGCTGGACCGGTCGCCGTTTTGATCTGCCCGGCGCCCTGAACCTGCTGGAACAGACCCTGGCCGGAAGAATTAAGCCATGATCCGCTGCCCCTGGCTGGACCTGAGCAAGCCCGACTACGTCCTCTACCACGACCTGGAGTGGGGAGTTCCGGAACACGACGACCGCAAGCTCTTTGAGCATCTGGTGCTGGAATCGGCCCAGGCCGGCCTGTCCTGGTACACGGTCCTGCGCAAACGCGAAGGATACCGTCAGGCCTTTGCCGGCTTTGATCCGCTTATCGTGGCCGACTTCTCCCCGGCAGATGTCCAGCGCCTGCTGCAGAACCCCGGCATCATCCGGCACCGGAAGAAAATCGAAGCGACCATCCTCAATGCCAGGGCCTTTCTGGAAGTCCAAGCCCACTTCGGATCCTTTGCCGACTATGTCTGGTCCTTTGTTGACGGCCGACCCATTGTCCACGAGCCCCGCACCCTGACTGATTACCCGGCGACCATCCCGGCATCGGACCGCCTGGCCAGAGATCTCAAGCAGCGCGGCTTTGCCTTTCTGGGCTCCACCACCTGCTATGCCTTCATGCAGGCCATGGGCCTGGTCAATGATCACAGCCGGGACTGCTTCAGACTGACCCAGCTCTCTGCCAACAGGACAACTCCATAGCCCCTGTCTCCTCCCGTCCGTCTCTGTCGCACCAGATGCGGCCAGTCATGTTTGGACTGGCTTAACGCTTCGTTCTTTGATAGATTCGCTTGCCATCAAGATTATTGCTGTCAGGCCAGCACAGAGCATTCAGAGGGGGGGGAACCATGAGCTTCACGGAACTGCGAAAATTCGTTGCCCCGGAAACCATCTTCGGCGTGGGGGCTTTGGACGTTGCCGGCCAGTACGCCGGCAAATTCGGAATTTCCCGCCCCCTGGTCGTCACCGACCCCGGGGTAATCCAGGCCGGCTGGGCCCAGCGAGTGCTGGAGAGTCTCGAATCTTTTGACATTGGCGGCGGCGTCGTCTTCTCCGACGTCACCCCCAACCCCAAGGCCGAAGAAGTCATGGCCGGAGCGCTGGTCTACCTGGAACACGGCTGTGACGGCATCGTGGCCGTGGGTGGCGGAAGCCCCATGGACTGCGCCAAGGGTATCGGCATTGTCATTGCCAATGGCGGTCACATTCTGGACTACGAAGGCGTGGACAAAATCATCGTGCCCATGCCTCCGCTGATCTGTATCCCGACCACGGCCGGCACTTCGGCCGACGTGTCCCAGTTCGCCATCATCAACGACACTGGTCGTAAAACCAAAATCGCCATCATCAGCAAAACCATCATCCCCGATGTCGCCCTGATCGATCCACAGACCCTGACCACCAAGGACCCGTATCTGACCGCCTGCACCGGCATGGACGCCCTGGCCCATGCCATTGAAGCCTTTGTCTCCAGCGCCCAATCCGCCATGAGCGACCTGCACGCCCTGGAAGCCATCCGGCTTCTGCACGCCAATTTGCTTCCTTCCCTGCAAAATCCCAACGATTTGGAACTCAAGGCCAAGACCATGCTCGGCAGCATGCAGGCGGGACTGGCTTTTTCCAACGCCAGCCTGGGCGCTGTCCATGCCATGGCCCACAGTCTGGGAGGTTACAAAGATCTTCCTCACGGCGAATGCAACGCCATGCTCCTGCCTCATGTCATTGACTATAATTTTCCGGCCACTCCGGAAAGATTCCGAGTCATCGCCGAAACCATGAACCTCGGCGTTCAGGGCCTGTCGACGAGTGAAATCCGTGCGCTGCTGCTGCGCACCATGATCGATTTGCGAGAAGCGGTGGGAATCCGCCAAACACTTGGAGCCAAAGGCGTGCACCGTTCGGACATTCCTGTCCTGGCGGGCAAGGCAGTCCTGGATCCCTGCCTGATCACCAACCCCAAACCAGCCACCAGTCGGGACATCCAAGTCATTTATGAAGAAGCAACCTGATCCGGGCATGTCGGACACTGCGGCCCTGCGCGACAAGATTGTCGGGCTGAGCGAATCATCGGGACGCAAGAGCTATTATCCGCTGCTGCAGCAAAAAATCCGCGAACTGCACGGAGAAATTGCCGAGCGCCAACGGGCCGAGCAGACCCTGCGCGAAACCCTGGACCGCATCAGCCGACAGCAGGCGGCCATGGCCGCCATCACCACGGATCCGCATGTCTTTCATGGTCGTCTGGTGGAGGCGGCGCCCAGCATCACCGCCAGGATGTGCCATGCGCTTAACGTCAGCCGCGCCGGACTGTGGGTGTTACGGGGCGATGCGTTTCAATGTATCGACAAATTCGACACACGCACGGACTCGCATTTCTGCGCACAAGAACTCGACCTGACCGATTATCCGACGTACGCTGGAGCCATCGTCAACGAAATCGTCGCGGTGGAGGATCTCTACCAAGACCCTCGAACCAAAGATTTCGCCGCAACCTACCATGCTCCGCACAATGTCACCGCCATGCTTGACGCTCCGGTGCAGCTGGATGGAAAACTGGTGGCCATCATCTCCTTTGAGCACACCGACGGCCCGCGGGTCTGGCATCCCGACGAACTGACCTTTGCCGGTCGCATTGCGGACCAAGTCGCCCTGATCCTGGCCGGCCATCAGCGTCGGTTGGCCGAAGAGCAGTTGCAGGAAGCACACACCGATCTAACCCGACATCTTCGCTTTACCGAAACCCTGCTCGACGCCATCCCCATTCCTGTTTTCTACAAGGATTCCAACCTCCGTTATCTGGGCTGCAACCGTTCGTTCACCGAACTCATGGGGGTGAGCGCCGATGAGATCCGCGGCAGGACCGCCCGGGACCTATGGCCAGAACTTGCCCATATCTATGACGAAAGCGACAAAGCCCTCCTGAAAAGAGGCGGTCGGGACATGTACGAATCAAAAGTCCGCGACCACAACGGTCAGAACCGCGAAGTCATCTTTGCCAAACAGATCTTCACCACAGTCCACGGTGGAGTGGACGGCATCATCGGCTCATTTCTGGACGTGACCGAGCGCAATTTGTCGGCCAAGGAAAACATGCGCCTGCGGACGCTGTTGGCCAATATTATCGACTCCATGCCGTCCATGCTGGTCGGAGTCGATGAAAATGGAAACATTGCCCAGTGGAACCAACGGGCGGCCGAAGTCACAGGCATACCTCAGGCCGAGGCACTGGGTCGGGGCTTGGATGAAATGCTGCCGTGGCTTGACAACGAGATGGACAAAGTCCGGGAGGCTATTGCCCGCAAGCAACCGCTTTTTGAAAACAAACTGCAGAGGTCGGACCGGGGACAATCGGTGTACGAAGACGTGACCATCTATCCCCTGATCACCAATGGCGTAGACGGAGCGGTCATCCGCATTGACGACGTGACGGAAAAAATACGCATCGAGGAGATGCTTATTCAGTCGGAAAAAATGCTTTCAGTTGGCGGCTTGGCCGCAGGCATGGCGCATGAAATCAACAATCCGCTGGCTTCCATCATGGGCAATGCCCAGGTCGTGGAGACACGGCTGCTGCAGCCCCTGCCACAAAACATCGAAGCCGCCAAAGAGGCCGGCATCACCATGGACAGCCTTCGCCTGTATCTCGAAAAGCGCGGCATCCCCAAGATGCTGCAGGCCATTCGCGCCTCAGGAAATCAGGCGGCGCAGATTGTCAGCAACATGCTCAGTTTCAGCCGCAAGAGTGATTCCGACCGCATCCCCGAAGACGTTGCCGGCTTGTTGGATAAAACCGTGGAATTGGCCTGCACGGATTATGACCTGAAAAAAAATTACGATTTCAAACAAATCACCATTGTCAAAGAATATGACCCAGAGGCGCCACAGGCGCTATGCGCATCCAGCAAACTGCAGCAGGTTTTTCTCAACCTCTTTCGCAACGGAGCCGAAGCCATGGCCGAGAAAACGTACGCACCCGGACAGTCGCCCTGTTTTACCCTGCGAGTTCGCCGCAACACGCCATGGGTGCGCATTGAAATCGAGGACAACGGCCCCGGTCTGGAAGAGCATGTCCGCAAACGTATCTTTGAGCCATTCTTCACCACCAAGCCCGTCGACAAGGGCACTGGCCTCGGCCTCTCCGTATCGTACTTCATCATCACCGAGGGACACGCCGGCATCATGAGCGCGGAGACCTCTGCCGGTCACTGGACCCGCTTCATCATCGATCTCCCTGCCGCCGGCTGCACCAAATAAAAAAACGGCAGACCTGACGGCCCGCCGTTTTTTTAGTGTCCAAGCTTTATCTCAGCGCGTATAAACCCGCAGCTGGTCTCCAGGCCGCAACTTGGCATTTTCGGCCAGCTTGTTCCATTCGCGAAGCTCGGTCAAAGTTACTCCAAACCGCGAGGCAATGCTCCACAGGCTGTCGCCAGGACGTACCTGATAGCTGACCTGATCGCGCTGCCCGGCATTCCCGACGGCTTGTGCCGCCTTGGATTTCTGGGCTGAACCAGAGGAGATGGTCAGCTTCTGTCCAACCTGCAACACCGCTGTTTTCTTCAGGCCGTTGGCCTTCAACAAGACATCCGGATCAACCTTGAACTGACGGGCCAGGGACCAGATGGTGTCGCCCTTGGTCACAATGTGTTCACGCGGTGTGGCAGAAGGCGCCGCGGAACTGCCGACCTGAGCCTTTGCCGCCGCTGCCTGACCCGGAATCTGCAATTTCTGGCCGATCTGCAGCGGCTTTTTGGCGCTGCCCGCATTGACGGCCATTAAATCCTTGACCGACACCTTGTGCTTCTGGGCCACGCCCCACCAGGAGTCTCCCGGCTTGATTCTGTAGACGGCGTATTCAATCGCCTTTTTGGGCTGCACCGGACGCTTCAAATAGTCCTCGGCCTTGGCCACAAGATGACCGGGGACCAGCACCTGCACTGTCCGCCCGGGCGGGGCTTCCTGTTTCCGAAAGGTCGGGTTGATCTCTCGAAACGCCTTCCAGTCCAGACCCATATTTCTGGCCAAACCAAGCAGGTCCGTACCCGGCTTGGCTCGAAGAGCCACGTACGAGGCAGAAGGGGCCTCCAGATCCAGGGGCTGAAATCCAAGCTCCTCCAGATTACGGGCAATCTTCACCAGGGCCAGAAACTTGGGAACATAACGCTTGGTTTCCTCCTTGATGTCCCCGGAGGCTTGGCACAAACTGAAATAATCCGTGGTGCCCGTTTTTTTCAGGGCTCGGCCCACCGCGCCCTCACCTGCGTTGTACGCGGCCAGCACCAAAGCCCAATCGCCAAAATCCCGGTATAACTTCTTCAGGTATTTGATGGCCGCTTCCGTGGATTTATAGGGATCACGACGCTCATCCACCCAATTGTCCACAGTCAGGCCATAATGCTTGCCCGTTGCCGGCATGAACTGCCACATGCCGCCGGCTCCGGCGGGCGACACGGCGAATGGATTGAAGCCGCTTTCGGCAAAGGGGAGATAAATCAGGTCTTCAGGCAGGCCTTCGGCCAGAAAGCGTTCGCGGATGTGCGGCAGATAGCGCTGGGCGCGCTTGAGCCAGCCATCCATGGTTCCGCGATGGACGTGGGTATAGTAGTGAAAATAGCGCTGGACTTCCGCATTATCCTCGGTATCCAAGCCGATGTGGATAGAGAAATCCGTATCAAGAATTTTTTGTTCCGCTTCGCTCAGCGCCTCGACCTCGGGAATTTGCTCCTCGGCACAGACAACATCAACAGGATCAACGTCTTCGTCATGAGGTTCTCCTCTGGTCATGGCTCCCGACGTGGCTCCGGATCCCTGCTCCGCAGTCCCGGGCATCGCCGGTTCCACCGACGGGCCCTGCGCTTTCTTGGCCGGCATACAACCGCCCGCAAGCAGCAAGACAACGAGCAAGGCTACGCGTATTGCAACTGTCAAAACAATCTCCTGGTCAAAAGGTGGCCCCTGAATCGTAGACTTGACGACTCAGCGAGATCTAGCAATTTTGACTTGCTACAAAAATTCAGGGCAAATGGCAAACCCTGCCCCTGCGCCCACACACCTTTAAAACCGGGCAGTTATAGCCCCAAATCATGAGTGACACCACCGCCTACAACCAACACCTTACTCCTGGACGCAAGCCTGCGCTCGAATTGTTGACCAACAACCCCACGGGTATCGACACCGTGTTCCTGGCCGAAGACATGCACGGCCTTGGCGATATCACCAGCGCCTGCAAAGACCGCGGCGTTCGTTTCCGCAAGGTTAAGCGGGCTGAACTGGACCGCATGTTCCACGGCAATCATCAAGGAGTGGTGACGCGGTTGCGAGAACGCACCCTGATTGATCTGGACCAACTCATCCACCAGGCGCACCAGGCTCCCTTTCCGCTCATCCTGGCTCTGGATCAGGTTCAAGACCCCGGCAACGCCGGGACCCTGGCGCGCACCCTGTACAGCTTTGGCGGAGCCGGCCTGCTCTTCCCACGAGAACGCACCGCTTTCATGGGACCTGCAGCGGCCAAGGCAGCCGCCGGAACCCTGGATAGGCTCCCATTGTGCCAAGTGGTGAATCTGGCCAGAGCCCTGGATCATTGCGTGGATGCGGGGATGACCGTTTACGGTTCCGGCGTGGGCCCGGAAAGCCAAACCCTGTTTTCGGCCCCCATCTCGTTCCCGGCCGTACTGGTGCTTGGCAATGAAGAAAAAGGAGTCCGCCATGGAGTGCGGAAACGGTGTGACCACATCCTGACCATCCCGATGCGCGGAGGCTTTGACTCCCTGAATGTGGCGCAGGCCGGAGCCATCATCATGGGCGAGATGCTGCGCCGGCTGGAATGACAAATTTCACTTTATGTATTGAGGAAAATTGAGAAAAATTTCCCGCGTAAAGGTGATCATCTTGTCCATGACCCAGGGAAAGGAAATGAGCAACGCCAGAAAAACAGCGATTATCTTGGGCACAAAGGTCAGGGTCATCTCCTGAATCTGCGTTGCCGCCTGCAGAACGCTCACAACGACACCGACACCCAACCCAACGCCAAGCATCGGCATGGCAATGGCCAATGTTAATTCAATAGACTGTCGGGCAAAACCAATGACAAATTCGGGGGTCATACAATGCTCCTTTTGCAACGCTAATGGAAACTGTTGACAAGTGATCCGATAATCAGATTCCATCCATCAACCATGACAAAAAGCAGAATTTTGAAAGGAAGAGACACCATAACTGGCGGGAGCATCATCATGCCCATGGCCAAAAGAACGCTGGCGACAACCATATCCAAAACTAAAAATGGTATATATAGCAGAAAACCTATTTGAAATCCTGTCTTTAACTCACTGATGACATATGCAGGTATGAGCACCATTGTCGGCACATCATCCTTGTTTTGCGGACGCTCCAATCCGGTGATAGAAAAGAATACAGACAAGTCTTTTTCCCTGGTGTGCTTGAAAAGAAATGAGCGCAAAGGGTCCTCGGCGCGCTTCAAGGCTTCGGAATAGCCTATTTCTTCGGCAAGGTATGGCTGCAGAGCATTGTCGTTAATCATTTTTCCCGTGGGCATCATGATGACCACTGTCATGAAAATGGCCAGCGCCGCCAGCACCTGATTGGGCGGCATTTGCTGCGTGCCCATGGCCAATCGCAAAAAATGAAAGACAATGATGATGCGGGTGAAGGACGTGACCGTCAAAACAATGGACGGAGCAATGGACAGCACCGTGAACAGCGCCATGATTTCGAGCGCCAGGGCCACTTTTTGAGGTTCGGCCTGACCGCTGGACATCTGCACGGACAGTGAGGGCAGATTGGGGCCATCAGCACCCAGGGCTACAAGCGGGATTACGCTAAGGACAAGGCTAGGAAGAAGAATCCTCCCTGCCTTCAAGATCCAGGGCCGTCTGAAAATCCGGTTGGGGTTCATGGTCTGTCTGGTGCTCCGTTATGAGTTGAATGCCGGCGTCGGACACGCCCAGCACAAGGAGCTTATTCAAAAAACGGACCACCACCAGTTGCTTGCGCGGACCAAGAATCACCCGCTCTTCGACCCGCAACGAACCAGCCAGCCGGCCTTGCAACCGGGCAGCCAGGCCATAGCGTTTGATCAACGCCAACGCCAAAAAGATAAGGGCCAAAATGATCATCAAGGCTGCGGCCATCTTGAATGAGGCCATGCCCAGCCCGACTTCCACGCCAGTCAAGGTTGCGTTATCCAAGCTGTTTCACCCGTTCAATAGGACTGATGATATCGGTCAGCCGGACACCGAATTTTTCGTTGATGACCACGGCTTCCCCCCTGGCCACGAGCTTGCCGTTGACCAGTATTTCCAATGGCTCGCCCGCAAGCTTGTTCAACTCAATGACCGAACCCTGCCCCAACTGCAGCAGCTCGTTGATCAGCAGACGCGTGCTGCCGAGCTGAGCCGATACTTCCAAAGGGATGTCCAGAATGAAGTCCAGGTCCTTGCGTAAGCCTTCAGGGCGGGCCGCCTTGGCTTCTCCTGTCAAATCTTTGTATTCAAAATCCCGACTCTGCGCCGAAAGTTGTTTCTGCTTTTTTTCCTTCTGAATTTTGGTTTCTTCCTCGTCCGCCAGGGCTTTGGCCCATTCGTCAGCCAGGGCTTGATCCGAACCGCCGCCACCGGTCTGCTCCTGCAGAGCCGCGCCCCAAGCATCGGCCAAATCCTGATCACCCTCCGACGCGCCCTCGGCAGCGCCTTGCTGTTCAAGGGCAGCGGCCCATTCCGCGGCCAGCTTGTCCTGATCTTCGGCCATACCCTTCCCCTGCTAGTAGTTAAGTTCCTGTTCCTTGACGACCTTGAACGCCTTGTTCCCCTTGACGAATCCCGGCTGGCCCATGAATTTCAGAATACCCTGCACCCGGGCCGTGAGCATGTCGTCTTCGTCCTGATCCAGGAGGACAATGTCACCAACCTTGAGATCCAGGAGCTGCCTTCCGGTCATCTGCGTGGTACCAAACGTCACGCCGACACTGACCGGCGTCTCCATGAGCCTGTCCCGGAAGCGGGATATCCAGGCATGATCGATTTCCAGGCGTTCCGTCTGAAAAGCCGCGTACAACTTGGAGCGGATAGGCTCGATGGTCGCATACGGCAAAGCCAGAACCATGGACCCCAGAGCGCTTTCCAGCTCCACCTCGAAAGAAATAACCACGACAACATCACTTGGCGGCACAATGGTCGCGAATTGCGGGTTTATCTCGGACCGCAGCAGCTCAATGCTGACCTCGTGCACCGGCCGCCAAGCGTCTTCCAGATTGGCCAGAATGATTTTGACCACCTTGGTGATGATGGACTGCTCAATGGGCGTAAAATCCCGCCCCTCAATCTTCGGCTGGCTGCCGGCACCGCCGAAAAAATTCTCAACCAGGGAAAACACCAGCCGCGTGTCCACCACCAGCAGGGCGTTGCCGCGCAAAGGATCGATCTTGAAAATATTGATACTGGTCGGCACGGGCAAAGAGCGCATGAAATCCCCGAATTTGGACATATCAATGGAAATGGGATTCACATCCACCCGTTTGCGCATGGTGTTGGCCAGGGCGCTGGTGCATAGCCGCGAAAAACGGTCGTTGACGATCTCCAAAACCGGCATGCGGCCGCGAATAATCCGGTCCTGATTGGCCAGGTCAAATGTGACTACGCCACTCTGATCATCGACAACTTCTTCCTCGGTCTCGATTTCTCCGCCCGAAATACCCCGAAGTAGCGCATCGACCTCGTCCTGATTGAGAATCTTGCTCATGCTGATCTGACCCGCTCCTACTGGATAACAAACTCCGTGAAGTAGAGATTGATAATCTTTCCCTGCCCCACGATTAAATTCATCCTCTCGACAATCTCATCCTTGAGTTCAAGCTTCTTGTCCAGGCTGTCGATATCGGCAAATGTCTTGCTCGACAGCAGCAGGAGAATCGTGTCTTTGATGCGGGGCATGTCGGCAGAAAGCGCGGCCGCAGCCGCAGCGTCCACCACCTCCACGTCCATGGTCGTTTTCAGATAACGCCGGCCGATCGGGTCAGCCAAGTTGACCACAAACGGATCCAGGTTGACCATGGGGCCTCGAACAATTTTTTCCTCGACAACCTTGGTGTTGTTACCCTCGCCGCCCTCTGGCGTTTTTATCAAAAAAAACCATGCCGCAAAGCCCCCTCCGGCCACCAGGGCGACAAAGACCAGCAATAAGATAACCAGCTTCAGCTTTCCGCCTTTCTTCTCTTCTTTTTCTTCGGCTGCAGCCTTCTTTTCCGCCATATAAAGCTCCTTCTCAATTGCTATGCGAAAACCGGGCCTATAGGTACGATCGCGTGGTTGTCTTCATTAAAATTTCCACCCGCCGATTCTTGGCCCGACCTTCGGGAGTGTCGTTCTCGGCCAGGGGAAATGCTTCCCCATATGCCGAAACCGAAAACCGTTCAGGCTCGAATCCCAGTTCCAGAAAATATCCCAGCACGGACATGGCCCGTTCGGCGGACAGGGTGTAATTGTCCTTTGCGCCTCCGGGGACATTGTCCGTATAGCCCCCGACATTGACCGGGGCCGGAACTGCAGCCAAAAATTCGACAAATGTCGAGAGGATCTTTTTCCGATCCTCGGCCAACTCGCTCTGCCCGGTGGCAAACAGCAACCCGTCCGACAAAACCAGGGCAATCCCCTCCGGACGAACCAAAATGTCCAGATTTTCGTCCAGAGTACTTTTGGCCATACCCTCAGGCAGCACCTCTTCCGGGAAAAGCACATCTTTGATGCGCTGCATCTCTTCAAATACACTGGCCGGATTTTCAATAGCTTTTTGAACGATTTCAAATTTCACCGGCACCTTGCCGGCGCCTTTCTTGGGCGCAAGCCCTTCGACTCCGACCACGCTGACCGATATTTCCCGCAAAATGGACCGGTCCATGGTCGCCATTGAGAGCAAAAGAACAAAAAAGGTCAACAGCAGGGTCATGAGATCGGCAAAGGTCACCAACCATCCCATGCCCGCCCCGGCAGCGGGTGCTTTTTCCTTTTTTCGCGGCACGGCTATTTTTTATCCTCCGGCAAGTCAAAGCGGAAAAGAAAATCTCCAACATTGAAAGAATCCTTTTTCCTGGGCAGGGCTTTTTCCCCGAGCTGACGAACCTCATCCGCAACTGCAGGCGCCCAGCTGTCCAACCGCTTGTCCAGAGTGATTTCAACCCGACGGTTGAGTCTCCTGCCCTCCGGGTCCTGGGACACCGATTTTGGATGGTACCGGCCAAAAGCCTCCATGCGCAATTTTTCCGGGTCAATCCCGGAATCAATAAAATAGCGATGCACGGCCATGACCCGGGACAGGGACAGTTGCCAGGAGAAATCCAGACGGTCCCCTCTGTAGGCAACATACTCCGGCCCGAGCTCGTCACGGCCGTCCGCTGCATGACCCGCCAAACCCAGGGGGTATGCGCTGTCAAGGATCACCGGACGCACGGTTTCGAGCAGTTCCCGACCATAAGCCGTCAGCTGGGCCGAACCTGGTTCAAAGAGAGCCGCCGCATCCAGGGTAACCCGCTGGATGAACCGGTTGAATTCAAAACGCAGATCCTCATCGGGATTTTCCTGCGCCCGCTTCTTGATCAGCTCCAGATCATCGACCTCATTCATTGGCCCAGGCTCAACGACCCTGACGTTCTTGGTCGAGAGATCATCCAACTTTGGTGCGCCGGTGCCGAAACGTCCGGAAACCGAACCCAGAGCAACCTTGCGCTTGCTGACGTCGGTCAGTGAGGCCATAGACACCAACAAAACGAAAAACGTCATCAGCAAGGTGACCAGATCGGAAAAAGTGATCATCCAGGCCGGAACATCTTCGCCCCCGGCGGGTTTCTTCTTTTTTTTTGCCATGGCTCCCCCGATAAAACGTTAGGACGCAGCCTTGCGTTTCTTGGGCGGCAGGAAGCTGCTCAATTTCTCTTCGATAATTCTCGGGTTCTCACCACGGGAAATGGACAGGACCCCTTCAAGAATCATCCCCCGCAACAACACCTCTTCCTGAGACCGGGTTTTGAGCTTCCCGGCCATGGGGTTGAAAACGAGGTTGGCCAGCAATGCCCCGTAGAATGTCGTCAACAAAGCCACGGCCATGGCCGGTCCGATGGAACTGGGATCACTCATGTTTTTCAGCATGAGCACAAGGCCGACTACAGTGCCGATCATGCCCATGGCCGGAGCTATGGCCCCGAATGCCAGGAGAATTTCTGCGCCCTTGGCGTGTCGATCCTCCTGGCAGCTGATTTCCGTCTCCATGATTTCCTGGATGGACTGCGGCTCCAGACCATCGACAACCAGTTGCAGGGCTTTGCGTAAAAACTCATCCGGAATCTCCTTGAGAAGGGGCTCAAGAGACAAAATGCCCTCACGCCGGACCTTGGTCGCATACTCCACAAATCGGGCGATCAGCACTTCCGGGCTATCCAGTTTGGACATGAACGCCTTCTTCATTATGCCGACAACCCCAAGCACGGTCCCCAGAGGATAGGTAATAAGGGCCGCTCCAGCGGTTCCACCGAAAACGATCAGCACGGACGCGATGTCGAAGAAGATGGGAATATCTTTGCCCATGGCCGCAAACACGAGGCCAAAAGCGACGATAATGCCTATGATGGTTGCCAGATCCATACTCAGCAGATCTCCAGATGTCTCAAATTACGCCACGCTCACCGAATATCCTGGTGCCGATCCGCACCAGCGTGGCCCCTTCCTCAATGGCTGCTTCGAAATCTCCGGTCATCCCCATGGACAATTCGGGCAGCAAAAGCCCCCACTCAGCACGCAACTTTTCAGCGAGCACACGCAGGCTGGCAAAAAGAGGACGGACCCGTTCAGGATCATCAAAAAAGGGAGGCATGAGCATCAATCCCTGCCAGCGCAAGTGTGTGCTTCGTGAAAGAAAATCGGCCAATTCCTGTAAATCTTCAGGGAAGATACCACATTTTTGTCCCTCACGTGCCAGATTGACCTGCACGAGCACATCCTGGACCACGTCCAGACATTGAGCCTGTTTTTGCATCGCCCGCGCCAGCTTGAGCGAATCCAGACCGTGGATCAGGGAAAACTGTCCCACCACGGACTTGACCTTGTTGGTCTGAACGTGCCCGATAAAGTGCCAGTCTATCTCCTGCGGCAACCGGCTCATTTTGAGGAGGGCTTCCTGAACGTAATTCTCGCCGAAGCTCTTTTGGCCGGCCAGATAAAGACTTCGGATTGCCTCTGCCGGATGATACTTGGACACGGCGACCAACCGAACGCTTTCCGGAGTCCGCCCTGCCTTTGCGGCGGCATGAGCCATCTGCCCGGTCACCTCACGCCAGCGCTGTACAAGATTGAACTGCATGTCCATGCTCCGCCGCGTTCAGCCACCTAGGCCGAGAGACATCATGAACTGACCGTCCTCTGTCCAGCCTTCCCGCACCTTGACCCACAATTCCAAGTGAACCTTGGTTCCCAGCAAAGAGCGTATATCTTGCCTGGCCTGTTGCCCGACGCGTTTCAAATTCTGCCCCTGCTTTCCCACTATCATTCCTTTGTGACTGCTTTTTGACGCATAGATCGTCGCTTCGATCACGGTCATATTTTGCTCTGGAAGCTCCTCCCAATTTTCGACTTCAACAGCCACATTGTATGGCAGTTCCTGCTCCAGAGCCAGGAAAAGCTTCTCGCGGATGATCTCCGCTGCCAAAAACCGAACAGAAGCAGTGCTGATCTGGTCCTCTGGAAACATGGGCGGGGCTTCGGGCAAAAACGATCTCACCACCGCCAGCAATGCATCAACTCCTTCGCCAGACTTGGCGGACACAGGCACCAGTTCCGTTTCTGGCCATCGCTCAGCACACGCCGCCAGTAACCCGAGCAGACGCTGCTTGGGCCTGACCAGGTCCACCTTGTTCACCGCCACGACCAGCGGCAGCCCAGATGACACAAGCCGGGCGATCAAAGGTCGCATTTCCCGGTCCAAACGATCCGTGTTATCGGCATATTTGGCGGCATCCAAAAAAAGGATACCTCCATTGGCCTCCCGCAGGGCATTCCAGGCGGCATCAACCAGCAACCTGTTGAGCTTACCCCGGGCCGCATGCACGCCGGGAGTGTCCATAAAAACAATTTGGGAATCTGGACCGGATAAAATGCCGGTGATGCTGTTACGCGTGGTCTGGGGTTTGGGCGAGACAATGGCCACCTTTTCACCCAGCACGGTGTTCAAAAAGGTGGACTTCCCCGCATTCGGCGGACCGATAAGGACAATGGAACCGGATCTGTGCATATGGGACATCGCAATTTTGTTTGTAAAAGGATAACAGCGGCTTGAAAATACGACCGCCTGAAATGCGTCAGGATGCCCGGGAAATACCCCTTGCCCTCGACTTCGGAATCTGGATATAGGCCCCAAACATTATGGGCAAGGACTTAATCATCGTTGAATCACCAGCCAAAATCAAAACGATCAAAAAGTTTTTGGGTAGCGGCTACGAAGTGGAAGCATCCGTCGGACATGTCCGCGATCTGCCGACCAAAACCCTGGGCGTGGACGAAAACAACGATTTTGCCCCAGACTATCAGATCATCCCCGGCAAGTCCAAAGTCGTATCTAAACTTAAGTCAGCCGCCAAGGCTGCCGACACTGTTTTTCTGGCGCCGGACCCGGATCGCGAAGGAGAGGCCATTGCATGGCATGTGGCCGAACTCATCCGCAGCGCCAACCCGAATCTGAAGCGCATTCAGTTCAACGAGATCACGGCCAAGGCCGTCAAGGAAGCCCTGGAACGGCCAACGGAACTGCGCAAATCCCTGTTCGACTCCCAGCAGGCCCGACGCATTCTGGATCGACTGGTCGGATACAAAATCAGTCCGCTCCTGTGGAAAAAAGTCAAGCGGGGCCTGTCGGCCGGAAGGGTTCAATCCGTGGCGCTGCGGCTGATCGTCGATCGGGAGCGGGAACGGCAGGCATTTGTCTCCGAGGAATACTGGGTCTTCAAGATCACGGTTCTCGGCCAGACCCCGCCTCCTTTTGACGCAGAGCTGTGGAAAGTGGATGGGGCCAAGCCCATATTACAGAATGAACAGGCGGCCCTGTCTCTTACAGATCGCTTGGCCGGACATCCCCACCTGGTGGAGGATATCGTTCAAAAGGAACGACAGCGGCATCCAAGACCGCCGTTTATCACCTCTACCCTGCAGCAGGAGGCCAGCAACAGGCTCGGCTTTAACGCCAAGCGGACCATGTCCGTTGCCCAGCGCCTGTACGAGGGCGTTGAGCTCGGCAGTGCGGGAACCACCGCCCTGATCACCTATATGCGAACGGACTCGGTCCGCATCTCGGATGAAGCCAGAGACGTGGCCAGGGATTGGATCGTATCCACGCTTGGCCCGGAATTTTACCCCAAGGAAGCCAGGGTCTATAAAAGCAAGGGCAGCGCTCAGGATGCTCATGAAGCCATTCGTCCCGTTGATCCGACCCTCACTCCGGACGCCATCCGCAATTTTCTTCCTCCGGAACAGCACAAGCTGTACCGACTCATCTGGGAACGTTTCATGGCCTCGCAAATGGCCGCAGCCCGCTTTTGGGACACCACCGTGGTCATCGCCAATGGGCCGGCTCAATGGCGGGCCAAGGGAGAACAACTGGTCTTTCCCGGCTTTTTGCACATCTGGTCGCACGCAGCTGACGTCGACAAGGCAATTCTGCCGGCTCTTGAGGTTGGGCAGATCTTAAGCCTGGAGAAACTGCACACGGAACAAAAATTCACCCAACCTCCCCCCCGTTTTTCCGAAGCTTCGCTGGTACACAAACTCGAAGAGCTGGGCATTGGCCGACCATCGACATATGCCGCCATCATCTCCACCCTCACGGAACGAGACTACGTACATATCGCCGACAGACATTTTGAACCGACCGATCTCGGCGTCATTGTCTGCGACCTGCTGGTTGAGCATTTCAATCAGCTGATGGATGCCAATTTTACCGCTCACATGGAAGAAGGACTCGACCAGGTAGCAGACGGAGAGGCCAATTGGATCGATTTGCTCAGAAATTTCACCCAAGAGTTCAACCCGACTCTTGAAAAAGCCCGCGAAACCATGACCCAGATCAAAGCGGGCATGGATACGGGTCTGTCGTGTCCGCAATGTGAAGGCGGCCAACTGGTCGTTAAATTTGGCAAAAACGGTACGTTTCTCGGGTGCTCCAATTATCCAACCTGTGCCTTTACCAGCAATTACACCAGAGACCATGCAGGACAAGTCCAACTGCTGCGAGAAGAGGCCCCCGAAGAACTCGGACCCTGTCCGAAGTGTGTCGACGGTCGCCTTGTCATCAAAAAAACCAAAACCGGAGGCAGGTTCATTGCCTGCTCCCAGTACCCGGACTGTCGGTATACGCAATCCGTCGGCACCGGCGTGGCTTGCCCCAAAGACGGATGCTCCGGAGAACTTGTCGAAAAAACCAGCCGCCGGGGAAAGAAATTCTTTTCCTGCAGCGCGTACCCTAAGTGTGATTTTGCTGTCTGGGATTATCCCGTGGCCAAGCCATGCCCGCTTTGCGACTCCAAGATTTTAATCCGCAAGGAAACGAAAGCACGTGGCCCTCATCTGGCGTGCCCGGTCAAGGATTGCTCTTTCTGGGAAAAGCTCGACTAATCAAGTCGACCGCGCAGACAAACCGTATATTTTTCCAAAAAACCAACGGGATTGTAGCTCAATTTTGCTTTGCGCAATCCGAGATCGCCCAAATCCTGTTCGCGGTTTACAATTTCATACCCCTGACAGCACTGCTCCAGAAAAATCTGATTGATAGCCTGGTATACACCCTTGAAATGCGGACAGCCTTTTTCAAAATGGATGACCACACTCGTTTCATCAAGGGCCTCGGCCACGGTGTAGGCGATCATCTTGTCTTCAACCACCAGCCCCCCCCCGATCAACCCTCCGATTCGCGACCAGTCGTGGAGCACTTTGACAATGGCCCGGTTTTCCGCATCCAGCGTCTGATCATCTTCCGTGTTGCGCCACAAAAACCAGTCTGTTTGCAGAGCCAACGCCCATTCCACGGTCTTTTCGTCCAGGCGAACGAACTTTGCGTCAAACTCGCGTTGGAATTGATGCAACAAATTCTTTTTACTATGAAATTTCCGCCCTTTCAGCTCGACCAAGTCCCGAACGCTATACAGATAATCCCAATGTTCGCGGCTTTCATGGGCCTGAATACCGGGCAGGACCTCTTCCCACAGCCTCTTCAGGTCCTGCGGGATGCGGGTAAAACAGGTATTAACGGGCAGACTGTCCCTCACTTTGACCCAATCAATTGACTGCCAGTGACCGACTGGAGCCCAGTAGGCCGGCCTGGGCCAGGTTTGCCGCAGCAGCACATAGTCATCACGAAATGCCCACTCCAGACCATACTCCCTGCCCCACCCCCACAAATTGACGAAGCTGTAGTCAGAAGCTTTCTGGCTGCACTGGGCCAGCAAGCCATTATATTTGTCCTGCTCTTCCAAAGAGACAGGATGAAAGTCGCTATCCATAAAAACTCCACCCCAAGATAAACAACAATTCCGGACGGTTTGGCCATGACCAAAAAACTAAAAAATCAATGCCTTGCAGTTAAGGGAAAAACGCTTATACTCAGGAACCCGGTGCTGTCAAAATGTTAAAACCCTTTGAATATCTGAAGCATTGCACGTATGCCTGACTCTCGCAAAACTTGGACCCTCAAATCGCCTCCCGCAACCGCGTGCCTGTCTCCAGAACGCATCTCGAACATTGCGCACAAACTCGAAGTCAGCCCGTTCCTGATCAATCTGCTCACATTGCGGGGCCTTGGTGACGAGGCAAGCATGGATCGCTTTTTAAGTCCCGGCCTGCGTCACCTTTTTCCACTGGACCGGTGGCCCGGGGTCGAACACGGAGCTGCGCTCATTTTCGATACCTTGCAGGCTGGCGGAAAAATTGCGGTCTGGGGCGACTATGACGTCGACGGCATCACCGCCACAGCACTGGTCAAAGATTTCATGTCCGCCAGGGGAGTTGAGATAATCCACTACATCCCCGACCGCCTTGATCATGGCTACGGCCTGCATCCCGACGGCATCCATCACTTGGCCGAGCAGGGAGTCAGCTTGCTGCTGACTGTCGACTGCGGCATCGCCAGTACCGATGAAATACGTTTGGCAAAGCAACTCGGAATGCGGGTCATTGTTACGGACCATCATTTACCAGGCCCCGACCTCCCAGCAGCCGACGCCTTGATCAATCCCAAGCTCGGAGGGTGGCCCAGCCCAAACCTTGCCGGCGTGGGAGTAAGCTTTTTGCTCATGGGAGCTCTGAACAAAATCTTGCCGGGCTCCCCGGTCGACATCCGCGCCTACCTGGACCTCGTCGCTCTGGGCACAGTTGCCGACGTGGTCCCTCTTGATGATCAAAACCGCATCCTGGTAAAAAACGGACTACTGCTGATCAAGGAAGGCAGACGGGCCGGTATTCAGGCGCTCAAGGAAGTCAGCGGACTCGATCCCGAAGAAAATGTCGGTGCGGGAACGATCGGGTTTGCTCTAGCCCCCAGGCTCAACGCTGCCGGCCGTATTGGCGATCCCGACTTGGCTGTCGCCCTTTTGCTGGAGAAGTCCTTGCCCGACGCACGTGTCCTGGCCGACAAACTCGACAAGCTCAACGCAAAACGCAAGGTTGAAGAACAGCGCATCCTTGACGAAGCCCTGGCGCAGGCCGAGGCCCAACGTCATCTGCCGGGCATGGTGTTGCATTCCGAGCACTGGCACTCCGGCATTATTGGGATTGTGGCCTCGCGAATTGTCGAACGTTTTCATCGACCATGTCTGATCCTGACCAAAGAAAACGGCATTTTCAAGGGCTCTGGTCGATCAACGCCCAGTTTTGACCTCTATGAGGCATTGCTTGCATGCAAACAATGTTTGCATAAATTTGGAGGGCATAAGCAAGCAGCTGGATTAAAACTTGAACCCTTCCAACTGGCGACGCTGAAAGACCTGTTCGCCCAAGCGGCCCGAGACCAACTTGGCGAGGACCCAAGCCCCCAGCCGTGGGAACTTGACATTGAACTATCTTTTGCAAACATTGACGCGACCTTGCTCAAAGAATTGGAGCTGTTGCAACCCTTTGGTCAAGGTAATCCCCGCCCTGTTTTTTTATCCCCCAACCTGAAGGTTGTCAGACATCGTTTTTTCAGCCAAAAAAAACATCTTGAAATGCATCTCTGCGATACTACCAGTGCCACAACCATGCGCGCGGTGGCTTGGCGGCAGGGAGAAGCCTGGAAAGACGTCATGCATGATGGCAAATCCATCAAAATCGCCTACACGCCTCGTCTGTCCAAATTCAATGGGATTCTGCAGTTCGAACTGGCCATTCATCAAATTTTTGCCCTTGAATCAGAAACTTCTCATTGCCCATAATTATGTGGAGGAGACACAAAAGGAGGAATCCAATGATTTTGCGTACAGCGTTTGCAATCGTCCTGATGATGCTGACCACAGGTTGCGCAGCACTGGTTGTGGGGGGAGCGGCCGCAGTAGGTACATATACGTATGTTTCAGGAAATTTGATCCGTACCTATAACGCCAACCTTGACACGACATTTCGAGCATCCCTCAATGCATGCCAATCGCTCAGCCTGCCAATCCATGACCAACAAAAGAGGCTGAGCACGGCCTCTCTCAAGACGCAGGACGGCTCTCGTGACGTCTGGATCAATCTGAAGACCGTAAGCTCGACGACAACAGAAGTATCCGTGCGTGTCGGTTATTTTGGCGATGAGCACGCTTCACGAAGAATTCATGAAGCCATCATGACCAGGCTGCAAGAATAAGGTGCGGCAGCCATTCTATTTGTTAACTGTCATGATGCCTAGTTACTGAACCCAAGAAAACTGCATGGCCTGGAAAAATCTTGCCGCAAATTCCTGATCATCGACCAAATCGAGGATCGAAACCATTTGCGGCAAAGATTCAGACCATTGCCGAATGCTGTCATTGACATGAATTTGATGCGCCCCTCGCAGGGCGCTATTGCCGATGCACTCAATTTTTCCCCGGCAGGTCTCTGGAAAAAAACCCAACTCGAAGAGATCGTCTTCCAGGACATGCCCCCCCAGAGCTCCGGCGAGATAAATTCTGTCCACGGTATTGGCATCGATTCCGCCTTGATCCAACAGAGTCCGAACAGCCACGTTGACCGCAGCCTTGGCTTTTAAGAATTCCTCAACATCCTTTTCGGCAAGATAGACATCTGCCTCCAACCTGAAAACTCTACCCACGGGCCGAACATCAAATCGCTCCGCCATCTTTTGTCCGAGCGGCAGCAGACTCCTTTTGAAGTGCCCGCAAGGATCCACCAATCCAACTCGCTTTAAAACGGACAGGAGTGATATGTATCCTGTGCCTGAAATTCCGACCAATCGCCCAGCGCAGTTCCAGTGCACCCCCTCAGGCGTCAGCGTGACGGAGTTCAAGACATTCTCAGCTGCGACTGCACCACAAGCCAATCCAACACCTTCCAACGCAGGTCCCATAGGAACGCTGCAAGCCAAGTAGCGATCTTCGTCCAAAGCCAGGACAAACTCGCCATTTGTCCCAAAATCAGCAAGTAAATAGGGATATCGAGCTCCACCAGACCAAAGCAACGCTATTCCCGCGCTGACATCTGCACCAACGAAGGGACCAAGCAAAACTGGAACATACATCTCAGGCAGAGTAGCTGACAATTGAACAGAAGCTCCACCGGTCCATGGGAGGCTGTATGGGGCATAAGCAAGTTTATCCAAAGGAACATCAAGCAAAAGACTGATCATTGTCGGATTACCGACAACTGTCATGCTGGATGCATGACTTTTAGCCGTCAATTCATCCAAAACCTGAACAACCACATCGCGAAGCCTCTTCCTTGAACTTGGAGCAGACAATGCATACCGTAATCTGGACATTACTTCGCTGCCAACGCCGGCTTGAGGATTAATGACGCTATGTTCCTCGGATCTATTTCCCAATGCAACACAAGCATATTTAATATTGGTTGTCCCAATATCTATGACTAATCCATTGCTGCAATCTATATTTTCAACTTGAAAGCATGGCTTCCACGTTACTTCAATGCAGCATGACTCGACTACAAAATGCCGACATGCCAATCTCCACCCGTCAGCTATCTCTTCGGACGAAAACACGCTAAAATCGTCACTGCTGGGAAGAGGAGGGCTTGAAACAAACCGCAGGCGGCACTTGCCGCACAAGCCGGCACCGCCACAGACAGGTCCGAATTTCGCCAGGCTGGACTCAAAGAGAAGATGTAAAAATAATTGTCCAGGGACTGCCTGCTGACATATCGGGGATGTATAAAGTGTATGGATTTCAACGTTCAGCATAAAGTCAATCGTAACCCATCTGATCGCGCAGGGTGGGTGCGCCCTATGACTTCAGCCATTTCTCCGCGCTCACGCAGCCAACTTTGCACAGAATCTGTGATTTCTTTCGGTACGCCAAGAACAAGTCCACCTGAAGTCTGGGCATCAAACATAAGACCAACCAAAAGGCTTGAAACTCCGCCCTCAACCCGAATAGATTTTTGGCAGAACTGCTTGTTAGAGTAGCTGCCCGCTGGTATCAGACCAACCATAGCCAGTTCATACGCGTAGTCCATTAAAGGGACGGAATTCGTGTCCAGCACAATAGAACAATTGGATGCTGTGGCCATTTCTAGCAAATGCCCACCGAGCCCAAACCCCGTTACGTCAGTAGCGGCTTTAAGTTTGAACTTCTGAATAGCCAGCCCGCCAATTTTATTTAACTTTGCAGCCCATCGAAAAATCTCTGCTTCTATCGCAGCAACATTTTCCCAGTCTGCCTTGATTGCAGTCCCCAAAACACCACTACCAATGGGCTTTGTCAGTAAAAGATCGCAATCAGGAACGAGTCCTTTATTCGTTGCATATGAATTTATATCGACAGTTCCGGTAACAGAAAGGCCGTATTTAATCTCTTTATCCTGAACGCTATGACCGCCAACAAGAAAAGCACCGGCTTCAGAAATTTTAGACAGACCACCTTTTAAAATTTGTTTCAAAACATCTGCATCCATTTCATTAATTGGAAAGCATACGATATTCATAACCACGTATGGCTCTCCGCCCATAGCATATATGTCAGACAACGAATTAGCAGCAGCAATTTGTCCAAATTTAAACGGATCATTTAAAATAGGCGTAAAAAAATCGACAGACTGAACCATGTGCTTTCCATTAGGAAAAGCTACAATTGCAGCATCTTCACCATTACCAATACCCGCAAGTATACGTGCATCTGATGGAATAACCAAATCTGACAGCACTGACTCCAGGTCCCCTGGAGATAACTTGGAAGCTCAGCCAGCAGCTGTAACAGTATTTGCTAACTTTATGTGCATTATGGCAAGACCTGTTTAGAATTGTGCATCAAGTTCGACTTAAGATAATCAATAAGCCTTAAGGCAGCAGGAAATAGTGAACGCCGTTTGTTAAAAACGACATAAAAAAAACGTTTCATCTGTAAATCTGGAATGTCGACAACACAAAGCTCCCCAGACTGAACATGGTGATGAACGGTCACGTACGATGTAATCGCTGCTCCCATTCCAAAAGCTAGACACTGAGCCATGGCGCCGGCATTTCGAACAACAATGGTACACTTCAACATATCAAATATAACCCCAGCCTGTCGCAACGAAGACTCCATAGCCGCTTTCGTTCCAGAGCCATCCTCGCGCATTATCCATGGCAGCTGAGTCAAAAAGTCTACCCCGTGAAGGTGTGAAAATTCGCTATAAAGAGCGGGCGCCATGACTAAGACAAGTCTATCTTCAGCGATAGGTTCAAAATGAAGATCAGGACTATCAAAGATACCCCCGACAACGCCAACCATGAGTGTATTATCTTTTACTTGTTCAATAATTTCTTCAGAATCTCCTATCCTTAAATCCATCATAACTTCAGGATAGCGTTTCCAAAAACTTGCAAGCAACTTTGGCAAAATGTAATTCGAAGGTATAGTGCTGCCACCCAAATCAAGTTTTCCGGTAATCCGGTCTTGTAAATTTCTAATCTCTGAAAGAGCAAGCTCAGAAGCTTCAAATATTTTCTTCGCATGCTGGTAAAGAATTTCACCAGCCTTTGTCGGCACCACAGTACGACCAATTCGGTCAAAAAGCTGCACCTCTAGCTCTTGTTCTAAAGATGCAACATGAGCACTGATTGTTGGTTGTGAAAGATAAAGCGCTTTTCCAGCCTTGGAAAAACTATGGTATTCATAAACTTTTGAAAAGGCTTCAATCTTTCGTATATCCATTATTCACAATCCCTGGCATCGAAATTCATAATAGTAGTCGACAAAAAAAAGGCAGCTCAGCTGCCTTTTTTAAACTACGCCGTCGCCTGCTCTGCAGTATCATCAACCTGTGCATTCGCCAGTTGAGTAAACTCAATCATGGCCATCGGCGCACAATCACCAACCCGGGGCAGACCAAATTTAACAACCCGGGTGTAGCCACCGGAAATATCACGAAATCGAGGACCAATTTCAGTGAACAGTTTCTTTACGCTATGGTGACTGCCTAAAATTGCGTAAGCCTGCCGACGCGTATGAACCGTGTCAGCAAGAGCAAGAGTAACTAACTTATCTGCAAGTATTCTCAACTCTTTAGCTTTAGCCTCAGTCGTACGTATCCTTTCATGCTCGACCAATGAACGAGCCATATTCTTCATCATGGCCTTACGATGCTCCCAAGTACGGCCAAGTTTTCTTCCTGACTTTCTATGCCTCATCGTCTTCGTTCCTCTTTAACCATTCCTGGTACTTTTCATCAAAATTATCAACGCGGATACCGAAATCAAGCCCCATGCTTTCCAATACCCGACGAATATCTTCGAGGGATTTGCGACCAAAATTCTTTGTCTTAAGTAAGTCAGCTTCAGTTCTTTGAACCAACTCGCCGACAATATGCAATCCCGCACTTTTAAGACAGTTACTGGCACGGACCGGCAGCTCTAAATCTTCGATATTCTTGAAAAGATTTTCGTTTACAATATCTTGCGGCTTAGACTTTGCCTTTTCAATATCAGCAGAACCTTCATCAAAATTGATAAAGACAGATAGCTGCTCTTTTAATATTTTGGCGCTATACGCCAGCGCATCATCAGGAGTTATTGATCCGTCAGTCCAAACCTCAATAATCAATTTATCATAGTTAGTCATTTGACCAACACGGGCCTGCTCAACTGTATAGGCTACTTTCTTTATGGGTGAAAAGCTCGAATCAAGTGTGATCACTCCAATATCAGCTTCGAGCTCTTCATGCATTTCAGCAGGAACATATCCCTTACCCATGCGGAATTCCATATCCATAACCAAATCAATATCTTCTGACAACGTTGCAATGTGCAACTCCGGATTCAAAATTGTAATATTTTGATTTTCCTGTATGGCAGAAGCAGTGACTGGACCTTTAGAATTCGCAATCAACTGCACTCGCTGAGCTTCTGGTGTTCTCATAGCAACACGTAGTTGCTTTAAATTAAGAACTATATCCGTAACATCTTCAATGACACCAGGGATTGTTGTAAATTCATGCTGAATGCCTTGAATTTTAACCCAAACAGGGGCAGCACCTTGGAGTGAAGATAGCAAAACACGACGCAAAGCGTTGCCTATTGTTGTACCAAAACCTCGCTCCAACGGCTCACATATAAAGCGTCCAAATGTATGCGAACTTTTAGAATCCTTAATGAGCTGATCAGGACGTACTAACTCTGACCAGTTTCGCACATACACTTTGCTGTCACTGCTATACGTTGAACTCATATTCACCGCCTGTTATTTGGAGTAGAGTTCGACAATAAGCTGCTCAGTCATCGGGAATGTAATATCTTCTCGGGTCGGTAGAGCTTTAACAACACCCTTCATGGCAGCAGGATCAATCTCAAGCCATGCGGGAACACCACGACGCACCACCACTTCAAGTGCCTCGCTAATGACAAGATTCTTCTTGTCCATGTTGTTGACCTCAACAATATCGCCCGGCCTGACCTGGATTGAAGGAATATTTACACGCCTTCCATTCAACTTAAAAATCCCATGGCGAACCATCTGGCGAGACTGATTGCGAGAGTTTGCAAAACCCAATTTATAAGCAACATTATCAAGACGCGTCTCAAGCAAAGTCAGCAAATTTGTACCTGTGATTCCTTTACGGCGATCAGCTTCCTCAAAATAACGTCGGAACTGTCCTTCAAGAATACCGTACATTTTACGTACTTTTTGCTTTTCGCGTAACTGTAAAGCATAATCACTAGGCTTTTTACGCGCTTTTCCGTGATCACCGGGAGCATAAGCCCGACGTTCAAAAGCACACTTATCAGTATAACACCGATCACCTTTTAAGAAAAGCTTGCCACCTTCACGACGACAAACTCTGCACTTTGCACCTGTATATCTAGCCAAGGCACTTCCCCCCTATACTCTACGACGTTTAGGCGGACGACAACCATTATGAGGTATTGGCGTCACATCACGTATAAAGACCACTCGCATTCCTACAGCATTGATCGCACGCATGGCCGACTCTCGACCAGAGCCAGGCCCCTTCACCAGGATCCCAACTGAACGCATACCACAATCCATTGCCTTACGTGCGGCAGTTTCAGCTGCTTTCTGTGCTGCAAAAGGGGTATTCTTGCGAGAACCTTTAAATCCAGAAGCACCAGAGCTTGCCCAACTAATCACATTCCCAGTAGGATCAGTAAATGTAATTATTGTATTGTTAAAGCTACTGTTAACATGTGCAATACCGGTGGGTATATTTCTTCTTTCCTTTTTCTTGACTACTCTTTGAGGTCTAGCCATCAGAATATCTCCAAAAAATTACTTTTTCTTCTTGCTAACAATAGCTCTGCGAGGCCCCTTCCGTGTCCTTGCATTGGTGTGCGTTCTCTGCCCACGACAAGGCAATCCACGTCGATGGCGCAAGCCTCTATAGCAGCCAATATCCATTAATCTTTTAATGTTTGCAACGACTTCTCGACGAAGATCACCTTCAACTTTATAGCTTGATTCTATCTCTTTACGCAGCGAGTTTATATCATCAGATGTTAAATCGTCGCTGTTTTTAGTCCATTCAATACCTGTAGAATCAAGGATTTTAAGAGCTGTAGCTCGACCGATGCCATAAATATATGTCAAAGCTATATCGAGCCTTTTATTTCTCGGCAAATCTACACCAACTAATCTTGCCACTGTATCCCCCTATCCTTAACCCTGTCTTTGTTTGTGACGAGTATTGTCGCAAATAACTCTGAGCACGCCTTTGCGCTTTATAACCTTGCACTTAGGACAAATCTTCCGAACTGAAGGTCTGACTTTCATAAAATCCCCCAAAATTAATTAATCACTAAATTCATCAAGTGAACTTAGGATAACTGGACCATTAGTTGTTATCGCCACAGTATGTTCAAAATGAGCCGCTAGGCTTCGATCTTTAGTAACAGCGGTCCAGCCGTCGGAGAGGATTTCGACTTCCTCTGAACCAACTGCAACCATAGGCTCAATCGCGATAACCATACCAGGCTTCAAAGGCATCCGCACACATCCCGCAGGTACAAAATTTGGCACTTCCGGCTTTTCATGCAGCTTTCGACCAATCCCATGACCAACGAAACGACGAACTATGAAAAAACCTTCAGCCTGAACGCACTCCTGTACAGCCCTGGAAATGTCATAAAGGTCATTTCCTGGAACGGCTTGCTCAATCCCTTTGTGAAGAGAATTAAGCGTCACTTCCAGCAAATGGGCCGCGCCTTCATCAACACTTCCTACAGGAAAAGTTTTAGCAGTATCGCCATAAAAATTATGATATTTCACACCGAAATCTACGGATACAATATCTCCATCTTCAAGACATCTCTCTGACGGAAACCCGTGTACGATCTCTTCATTAACAGAAATACAAAGCGCATACGGAAAACCCTGATACCCCTTAAACGCTGGCTCAACTCCGTATTGCTTGCAAAGATTAAGAGCGACATCTTCAAGCGCCATTGTCGTAGAACCTGCAGAAATATGCTCGCCAACCTCATTCAGTATTTTAGCTGCGATGAGGTTGGCGTCACGCATAGTAGAAATTTCCTGGTCATTTTTCAGGAAAATTCCACGATATTTTTTCACCCTTGACGACCTTTTATCTTAGCTTTGGCCAAAAGACCATCGTATCTACCTGAAATAAGATGCGATTGTACTTGCGACATGGTGTCCATAGAGACACCAACAACAATAAGCAATGACGTCCCACCGTAGTAAAAGGGGACATTAAATTGCATCATAAGAATCATTGGCAAAACACAGACGGTGGATATATACAAAGCCCCCCACAAAGTCAAACGGGTCAACACCTTGTCAATATACTCATTTGTCTTAAAGCCAGGCCTGATTCCTGGCACAAACGCGCCTTGCTTCTTCAAATTTTCAGCAATATCCTTTGGGTCGAAGACAATTGCCGTGTAAAAAAAACAAAAGAAAACAATAAAAGAGACAAAAATGACATTATAAAGAATTGAATCGGGTCTAAAAAACTCAGACATTCGATTCAAGAACTCAACGTTAGAAAAGTTGGCAATAGTCGCAGGAAACATCAGAATTGATGAAGCAAAAATTGGAGGTATGACGCCTGCGGTATTAATTCGCAGCGGGAGGTGACTTGTTTGCCCTCCATACATTTTCCTACCCACCATTCTTTTTGCATAATGTATGGGAATTCGACGTTGTCCACGCTCCATGAACACGATGCCAACAAGCACAGCACCCATAAGTATAACTACGAGCAGTACTGTAAAAAGTGAAACATCGCCTGCAGAAAACAACCTAAAGGACTTGCCAATACCACTTGGCAAACCCGCTATAATGCCTGCACAAATGATCAGACTAATTCCGTTGCCGATCCCTTTTTCGGTAATCTTCTCCCCAAGCCACATTACGAAAACCGTACCTGCGGTCAAGGTTATAACAGTCACCAACCGGAAACCCCAACCAGGCATATATACTACTGATGCTCCAGTCGGGCTAGTCATGCTTTCAACACCTACTGCAATTCCAAGCCCCTGAATTACAGAAATCAAAACTGTTCCATAACGTGTGTATTGTGTGATTTTCTTTTTACCTGCCGCGCCTTCTTCTTTACTCAAACGCTTTAGTTCAGGACTAACCACAGTAAGCAATTGCAGGATAATTGAAGCTGAAATATATGGCATGATTCCGAGGGCAAAAATCGACAAATTCATGAGTCCGCCGCCGGAAAACATGTCAAAAAGTCCAAAAAGCGTGTTTTGAGCGTTTGCAAAAAAGTCAGCTAGAGCATTACCGTCCACACCAGGTATCGGCAAATGAACACCAACACGGAAAACTGCCAAAAGTAGAAAAGTCCAAATAAATTTACTCTTCAACTCCGACATTCCTGCATTAGTATTTTTTGGTAAGCTCACAATATTATCCTTCGATGGAGATTGCCCGACCACCGGCAGCAATGATCTTATCTGCAGCCTGCTTGCTAAACTTATGGGCATTTACTGTTATAGCCCGCATAGCATCCCCCTGGCCCAGAATTTTATATGGAGCATTATTTTTGACTAAGCCCCTTAAGTAAATATCTTCACTCGTCACAATTTCTTTGTCAGGAAACGTAGATAAGATAAGGGACAAATTTAAAACTTGATATTCAACACGGAATGGATTTTTAAAACCACGCTTGGGCAGGCGGCGATACAAAGTCATTTGCCCGCCTTCAAACCAGGCAGGCACACCTCCACCGCTACGTGCGTTCTGCCCCTTATGCCCTTTACCAGCAGTGGCGCCTTGCCCGGATGCAGCTCCACGGCCGAGGCGCTTAACTTTTGCCCGTTCTTCAGGAAAAGGATAAATTTCATGCAAGTTCATTTTACTTCAACCTCAACAAGATGCTTAACTTTGTTAACCATCCCTCGTACACAATCATTATCGGGATGCACGCGAACTTGGTTGATTTTTGAAAAACCAAGAGCTTTAACGGTTTTCCGTTGAGCAGGATTCTGCGTGATTACACTTTTAATCAACTTAATATGCAACATGACATCCCCTACTTTCTCTTAATCGTAAGCACCTTGCCACGCATGCGAGCAACTTGTTCGACACTCCGAAGCGAGCGCAAACCAGCAAAAGTTGCTCGCAAGACATTGTGCGGGTTGTTAGTCCCGATAGCCTTAGTCAAAATATCGTGGACGCCAACAGCTTCCATTACTGCTCTCACAGGCCCGCCAGCAATAATACCAGTTCCGGCAGAAGCAGGCTTGAGCAAAACTTGTCCAGCTCCAAACGTACCTAAAATTTCATATGGAATCGTACCATCGAGCAGTTCGACTTTCTGCATGGTCTTTCTGGCTCTGTCAGTTGCTTTCTTTATGGCATCAGGAACCTGATTGGCTTTGCCAAGACCAAAGCCAACAGTCCCCTTGCCATCGCCTACAACAACAAGAGCACTAAAACTAAAACGTCGGCCACCCTTGACAACTTTGGCGACGCGATTGAGACTCACAATTTTCTCAATGTGTTCAAATTCATTCTGTTGCATGGATGTCCTCAATTAAAAATTTAAACCGCCCTCGCGAGCACCTTCAGCCAGGGCCTTGATTCGACCATGATACACGAAACCGTTACGATCGAAGACCACTGACGTGATGTTCTTTTTGATCGCCTCTTCAGCTACGATCTGACCTACGCGCTTTGCATTGTCAGCTGTCAAGCGAGCATTTTCACCCGACAAGGACAGGGTCGAAGCAGACGCGAGAGTTACCCCTTGCATATCATCTATTATTTGAGCATAAATATGCTTATTTGATCGAAAAACTACAAGCCTCGGCCGCTCGTTAGTACCATTTACTTTTTTGCGGATCCGAGCCTTACGTCTCTTTCGAGCTTCTTCTCTAGATATTTTCATATCATGTCCTACTTCTTACCGCCGGATTTACCAGCTTTGCGGCGAATAGTTTCATCAGAGTACTTAATTCCCTTGCCCTTGTAAGGCTCGGGTTCACGCACACGTCGGATCTGTGCAGCAACTTCACCAACTACTTGCTTATCGCAACCGCTAAGTATGATTTTATTATTTTCTACCTTAGCCTGTACACCGGTCGGAAGTTCAAAATTGACTGGATGCGAAAAGCCGACGTTAAGGACAACAATATTCCCCTGAACATTAACTTTATACCCGACGCCAATGACTTCAAGCGTTTTTTCAAATCCCTTAGTCACTCCAGTAACTGCATTAGCGAGCAAAGTTCGTCGTAACCCATGCTGCTGCCTAGCAATACGACTATCATCAACAGGGGCTAAATTAATAACATTGTCATCAACGCTAATACGTATAATTGGATGCATAGGGAGCTTCAAGCAACCCTTAGGTCCCTGAACTTCAACTTCACTTGCTTCAACCTTAACACTAACTCCACTTGGAATTGTGATTGGCAATTTACCTACTCTTGACATGAATATCTCCTACCAAATCTCACAGAGAAGTTCGCCACCAATACCTAATTCCGCAGCCTTTCTTCCCTCTAAAATACCCTGAGACGTAGATAATATACAAATCCCCAATCCATTTTGAACAGAAGGAATGGACTTTGCATTAACATAAATACGTCGACCAGGCTTACTAATCCGCTTGAGCCCAGCCACTACGGGCTTGTTATCAAGGTATTTGAGATTAATTACGGTTGACTGCCCATCAGTATTAAAACCATTAATATAGCCTTCTTCGTTCATGATAGACAACAGAGCGTTTCGGGTACGGCTTGTCGATATGGTCACATTCGCATGCATCGCATGATAAGCATTGCGTATACGAGTGAGCAAATCTGCAATTGGATCTGTTACAGACATATATTCCCTCTTTACCAGCTTGATTTTCTTACACCTGGCAATTCACCAGCAAGAGCCATATTTCTGAAGCAGATCCTGCAAATGCCAAACTTGCGCATGAATGCCCTAGGCCGGCCACAGATAGGACAACGATTATACTGCCGAGAAGAAAATTTTGGTTTCCGCTGGGCTTTTACCATCAAAGATGTACGAGTCAACTTTCAGTCCTCCTTACTTCTTGAAAGGCATTCCAAGATGCTTGAGCAGCATCTTACCTTCTTTGTCAGTCTGGGCAGTAGTGATCAATGTTATGTTCATGCCCACGGCTTTTTCAATCCTGTCAATCTCAATTTCAGGAAATATGGAATGCTCTTTAACGCCCAAAGTGTAATTTCCACGGCCATCAAATCCTCTATCCGGGATTCCACGAAAATCGCGCACACGAGGCAAGGCAATCATAACAAATTTATCCAGAAAGGCCCACATACTGTCGCCACGCAATGTAACTCGGCAACCAACGGGCATGCCTTCTCGTAACTTGAAAGCTGCGATTGATTTCTTGGCCCGTGTTATTACAGCTCGCTGACCAGCAATCTGAGACAAATCGCGTACAGAATCCTGAATTATCTTGTTGTTCTGGCTACCCTCGCCTAGGCCCATATTAAGTGAGACATACTTGACGGAAGGAATTTGCATAACTGACTTATAATTAAATTCCTTTGCAAGCTCGGGAGCGACTTTATCTTTGTAGATGCTTCTGAGAATACTCATTACTCCACCCTAGCTGATCGTTTCGTTGCATTTTTTGCAAAAACGAACTTTCTTTTTATCTTCAGTGAGCTTGTAACCCACACGTGAAGGCTTGGAACACGCGGCGCAGACAATTTGTACATTTGAGATATCAATCGGCATCTCTTTATCAAGTATGCCACCAGGCTGATTAGTATATGGATTTGGCTTTGTATGCTTTTTTACCATATTTGCTTTCTCAACAATAACCTGGTTTTTGCTACGCAAGACTTTGATAACTTTACCTACTTTTCCCTTGTCCTTGCCAGCAAGAACGATGACCTTGTCGTCTTTGTGGATCTTCCAGACTGTTGCTGACATAATTACAACACCTCAGGGGCTAACGATACGATCTTCATAAAGTTTCTAGCCCGCAATTCTCGTGCTACAGGACCAAAAATTCGCGTCCCCATCGGCTCAAGGTTCTTATTCAACAATACTGCTGAATTATTATCAAACCTAATAAAAGTGCCATCAGGACGTCCAATTTCCTTCTTAGTACGAACCACTACTGCTTGGAGCACATCTCCTTTCTTAACCTTCCCGTGAGGGATTGCCTCTTTAACGGAAACGATGATGATATCACCAACTCGAGCATAGCGCCTCTTACTTCCGCCAAGAACCTTTATACAGGCAACTTTCTTTGCACCGGAATTGTCTGCGACATCTAGAGTCGTCTGCATTTGTATCATTTTACAATCCCCTACAATGCTCTTTCAATAATTTTCATGAGATGCCAGTTTTTCCGTGCGCTCAAAGGACGATGCTCGACAATCTGAACCTTATCCCCAATATGGCACTCATTGTTAGGGTCATGTGCCATGAATTTCTTTTTGCGGCGGATATATTTTTTCAGAACAGGGTGTTTGACCAGTGTTTCGACTCGAACAACAATTGTTTTATCGTTCTTGTCGCTCACCACGAACCCAACAAGAGTTCTCTTGTTTGATGTTTTTCCGCTGTTACTCATCACCAGTCTCCATGTCCTTCGCTTTCATAATCGTCAAAATCCGTGCAATGGATTTTTTTACAAGCGGGATCCTCTGAGTATTTTCCAGCTGCGCTGTTGCATGTTGAAAACGTAAGTTCATCAACTCTTTGCGATATTCGCTCAGCTTTTCATGAAGCTTAACAGAATCAAATTCTCGTAATTGTTGAGCATTCATTCCTTCTTACTCCTTTTCGACTATAATAGTCTTGATAGGTAGCTTGTAGGCAGCTCTTTGCAATGCCTCTTTTGCCAGCTCAACATCTACGCCTTTAATCTCGTAAATCATTCGACCTCTTTGCACTGGGGCGCACCAGCCAACAGGGGATCCCTTACCCTTACCCTGACGAACCTCAAGGGGCTTAGCGGTAATTGTTTTGTCAGGGAAAACCCTTATGAAGACTTTGCCCCCCCTTTTAATATGGCGCATCATCGCGATACGCGCAGCTTCGATCTGCTGACTTGTCAACTTTCCTGACTCGACAGCCTTTAGCCCAATCTCACCGAAAGCAACAGTTGTCGCACGCTGCGCTACTCCACGGATACGACCTTTTTGCTGTTTCCGAAATTTTACCTTTTTAGGACTCAGCATCAGTTTTCTACCTCGCTAAGAATCTCACCTTTAAAGACCCAAACCTTGATGCCAATAACACCATAGGTAGTCTTAGCAAGAGCAACACCGTAATCAATGTCAGCTCTTAAGGTATGCAATGGCACCCGCCCTTCTCTGGCCCATTCTGTACGAGCTATTTCAGCCCCGCCAAGACGACCACCACATTGGACCTTGATTCCCTGTGCGCCAAACTTCTGCGCCATGCCGAGCGTCTTCTTAATCGCTCGACGAAAAGCGACACGGCGCTCAAGTTGTTGAGCAATAGATTCAGCCACTAGTTGAGCATCAGTCTCTGGACGACGAATTTCGTTAACTTCAATCGCAAACTCACGTCCGAACTTGCTCTTTAGTTCTTCGCGCAGCTTTTCAATCTCAACGCCCTTCCTACCGATAACAATACCGGGACGCGCTGTAAAAAGAATCAAGCGCACTTTATCAGCAGCTCGCTCAATCTCAATTTTAGAAATGCCGGCATGAAAAAGTTTTTCCTTAACGTATTTTCGAAGCTTGCTATCTTCAAATACATACTCGGCATACTTCTTGTCGCTGAACCAACGGGATTTCCAGTTCTTATTGTAACCTAAACGAAATCCGTACGGATGAACTTTATGACCCAAAGCACTGCCCTCCTAGAGTTCATCGACAACCACAG